>NZ_JBHXFA010000071.1:0-35287 GCF_042724175.1 Streptomyces sp. NPDC127084 | reverse complement strand
GCCTCACCCTTGGTCGGGATCGCGGGCGAGGCGACCGCCGTACCCATGGCCGTGGTGCAACTGGTGTGCGCACTCGGCGCGCTGGGGTGCTTCCTCGCACTCTGCCGTCCCTGGCGCGGCGAGGCCGCTCCAGTGGATGGGCGCGCTACGTGAGGGGTTCCAAGCAGAGACACGGCCTGTTCGGGCCTGTCCTGTCCTGGCTTTGGCACTTCTCACGCCGCGACCCCCACGACTGAACGTCGATGGAGTCGAGCTTGAGTCACCGCCTCACCCCGGCACGGCGATTGCCTTGTGTCTCGGCGAAGGCTCGCCGCGAGGTGACGCCCGCCTTCGGCGCGCGGGCGAAGCGTGCGCGGGGCGCGGCGAGCGAGCCGTCGCTCGCCTCGGCCAGGTCGCTGAGCCAGTCCACCACACGTGCGACGGCGTCGAAGCAAATACCCACGGCCCGGCACTACTTGAGCTTGCTGAGGGAGCAGTCGCCACGGCGCGGTGCCGCAGCTCACCAGTGGTCCGGCGACTGACAGCGGTGGCCGTTGCCAGCTGAGTGAGTCGCTGAGGTGCCGTGTCCGGACGGGCATGGCACCACGGCTCACCGCGTCAGCCCGCGGCGAAGGTCGCCTCCAGCCCCGTGGCGAACGGCGTGGTGGTCCAGCCCAGGTGGGTGCGCGCGGCGCCGGCGTCGGGGACCGAGTGCGAGCGCAGGAAGTACAGCTCGCCGGACGACAGCAGCGGCGGGCGCCGGGTGATCCGGGACATCCCTTCGCCCATCGCGGCCACCGCCCGGGCGACCGGCGCGGGCATGCTCGGCGGGATCTTGGCCCCGGGGACGACGGCTGCCACGGCCTCGGCGACCTCGCGCATCGTCAGGTAGGTGTCGGACAGGATCCATCGCGAGCCGACCGGCGCGCCCGCCGCCAGGACCTGCCCCTTGGCCACGTCGTCGGCGAAGACGACCGGCATACCGCCCGGCGGCAGCATCGGCACCTTGTTCCGGGCCAGGTGCGCCAAGGCGAGGTTCAGCGTCGCGTCGGCACGCCCCGGCCCGTACACCGCGGAGGGGTGGACGAACCGCGCGGGCAGACCGCGCTCGGCCACGGCGGCGGCGACCAGGCGGTCGGCATCCTGCTTGGTGCGCTCATAGGCGGTACCGAGCGCCCGGCTCTCCAGACGTGTCTCGTCGAACGGAAGGCCCGGAGCGCGCTCGAAGACATCAATGGTGCTGGTGTGCACAAAGCACTCCACCCCGACGTCAAGGGCAGCGTCCACCAGGTGCCGGGTGCCCTCGACGTTGACCCGCTCGAAGACCGACGGGTCGGCCAGCCACTGTTCGGCGAGCCCCCCGGTGTGGAACACCGTGTCGCATCCGTCGAGAGCCGCGCTCAGCGAGTCGGGGTCGGTGAGGTCGCCGCGTACCGGGACCACTCCCGCGGGCAGCGCCTGGCTGTCCCGTTCGGGCGAGCGCAGCAACGCGATCACGCGGTGGCCGGAGGCGGCCAGCAGACGCACGAGCGGTCCCCCCACCGTTCCGGTAGCTCCAGTGACCAGCACCTGCCGCACAGCTGCCTCCTTGATGTCCCCACGGCGTTGTATCGCCCAATTATCACAGCGACCCCGCGTCGGCGCACGAGTCCTGCGCCACACCAATGCTCAGGAACAACTGATCGTTTCAGAATGAGGTGCCGAGGTGTCGAAGTCATATGAGGCTGCAGGCCAGTTCGAGCAGGCCACGATGGAGATCGGCGCGTCGTTCGTAGCGGATGCGGAGTCGTTTGAACAGGTGCAGGCAGGCGAAGACGCGCTCGACCACTCAGCGCGCCTCACCCAGTCCGGAGCCAAGGGCGAGGCGCGTCGGGCGATCACGGGTCGGCTGGTCGTTGGCCGGCGCGAACGACTAAACCCCGTCCCGGCGAACATGGGTGTCTGCCAGGAGCAGCAGCCCCGCGTCGCGGGAGTCGCGGACGAAGCGCATACGTGCCCCGTTGGGACAAAGCACCCTCGAGGGCCAGTCTTCACGATTCTCTAACGTCTAGATTGCCCCAATATTACACTTTTCGTCACACTATGTGAGAGAGGGTGAATTTGCAGGGAATCCACACCTCGCCCCCATCCCCTTCGTTCGGGGGGACGCGGGGGATGGGGCCAACCGCCGGAGTGATGCGGGATATTCGTATCGCCCCTTCGGTTGCTCAGGGCCCCTCGATCGCGTGGGGAGTCGGGGGGCCCTTTACGTCCGGATCCTTCGGCTCGCCACTCGACGGTCTCACATTCGGAACATCGTGCGGCGACTGAGCGAGGATCCGGCCGTTTATGCGAAGGAGGAACCGGCAAGCGTCCATGGCGGGCACGGGACCACGCCACCGATCTCTGCGCCACCGACGGTGACAAGCGTCCGCAAAGGAGCAGAGCTACGACTGAGACCCCGGCTGTGGTCGCGCGCACCATGTCGCGGACTCCGGTGAACGCCGGTACGCGATCCCGGTGGTGCCCAGACCGGGCAAGTGGTCCCAGACACGCACCGAACCGTGACCTGTCCGGGCGGGTTGTCACCACCTCTTGACCTCGGTCGGCGGCCGCCCCGCCAACTTCCCTCGTACGACATACGGATGCAGAACCGGCGCCAGCACGCTCAAGTCAGCTGACGCCCGGCCGGAGCGACGCCGTCACGACACCGCACGACTCGTTGACCTTCATCGTCTGCGGCCCGGATCACGGTTCCCGTTTCGCCTCGCAGCGCCTGGCGGCCAGACGATTTCCACAGGGAGGCCTTGGGCCCGGGCCATGGTCACCGCATCTGACGTTCCGCCACGGCGGCCCCCAACACGACCATCCCACACTGCCATCAGCAAGTCGGCGCGGTTCAGGAGCACACGGTTGGCGGCGGCATAGGCGTTCGCGGTCGCCTTTTGATACGGCATCACCTTGACCCCAGCAGCCGCCCCGCACAAGCGATCGAAGTCATCGGCATACCTGTGATCCACCATGCGTTCTCGGTAGTCCTCAGATGGGATCACCACCAGCAACCGTCCGCCGACGGTCAGAACAGCATCCGCGAACACCGCGTCCGCCCCTGCGGCCAAGCAGGACATACCAGTCAGTTCCGACGCCGAATAACGCGCGAACCGCATCATCAGCTCCTCTTTGATCAACGGCTTACTCGCCTCCGAGAGGTTCGAATGACCCGTCACCGCTATCAAAACCAATTCGTTCACTGACCTAAGACGAAGAGTCGAATATCCACGGGGATACCCATCGGCAACAACTTTGAGAGAGACAATGCCAGCCGGCTGGCTCTTGGCGGACGCCAAACCTCATGCCCTTCTGAGCCTACTGAACGCCACGGTGCACCTGTAATCGTTCGGGACCTCGGCGTCTACTTCGATCACGACAGAGGGACGCGGCGTGAGACCGGTCAGCGGGCTTTGCGGTAGGAACGCGGACGATCGGGACTGGACGGCTCGATACAACGGGACTGAACGTGCTCGTAGACCATCGTGGCCTGCGCGTCGGCAACTTCACGGTGCTCTGTGAGGCAGTCGATGACGAAGGCATACACGCTGTCCACGTCCGCTGGCTCCGTGGATGAGGAAGTCGTACGCGCCGGAGGTAGCGAACAGTCCAATCACCTCGGGTAGCCGTGCCGCCCATTCCCGGAACCCTTCGATGACGCTGCGGGCGGGTGGGTGGATGCGCACCGAGATGAGCGCCTGGACAGGTCGGCCGGTCGCGTCGAGGTCCAAGACCGCATGGTTACCCGGCGATCACGCAGCGTTCGCGGAGCAGCCTTGGCGTTGCCGACCAGGAGGAGCCAGCGCTGCACAGGCGGCTGGGAGGGTGGCTGTGATCTTCTGGACAGGTAACACCGGTGCTGTCCCTCATTTCCGCCGAGCAGCAGCGACCAGGGTGCGAAACTCTCGCACGAAGGTCTCGGCAGAATGACCCTCATCCACCGAGAAGAGGTAACCCGAGGGGGTTTGACCCAGCCACGCGGACTCGATGAGCAGGACATCCTCTGCGCCGGAGCGGGTCAGGTTCACCACCGTCTGATCGAGCTTCCCCACGAACGCAGCGCCCCGGTCAGCAAGAAGCACGACGAACCTCTCCGTGAGAAGGCAAGCCTGCACCTGAACAGGCGGCCCGGTGAAGAATGGGAAACTCTGCTGGAGTTCTGCGTCCACGAATCGGGTCTCGCAGCAAACTCTCGTTTCGGCGAGGAGGTCCCCCAGGGAGTACCTGTGCATAGTGTCCTCGAGAAGGGGCAGCAGATCGAAGTCCAGTTCGTGAACAGCACACAGGCGCGTCCGCCGGCGCCTCGGGCTCGACTCCCCCACTTCCCATAGATTGCTGAACTCGCGCAATCGCATGAATCCGTCGCGCGCGACGGGTGCCAGACGCGCAACCAAGACGGAAGCGGACAGCCCACCACATACGAGCACTGACCCCATCGTCATGTAAAGCGGGTCATGGAATCTGATTCCAGCCGCCAGGAACCCGAATCCGGTCGCAGCGAATGACAGTGGGGCCAGAAGAGCCATCCGCAGGGACAGCGTTATCATTGCCGCAACGTTCACGACCATTCCGAAGACCGCAAGTTCCGCGGCGAGGGCGGTGCTTGGGAAGTGAAATCCAGAAAAGAACTCGTAAGAGAAGAACACCTCCCCCAGGAGGAACGCAACCGATATTGAAACAATAAGAGGGTGTTGAATCCTTCTCACAGGTTCCTCAAGGAAATAGGGACCGACGGGGCCGCACGGGGTTTCGGTCCTCGAGCCCACGGCGCTTTGGGGGGCTGCTCGCCGCGGTATCCCACCCATCCCCATGCATGCCAGGCTGAAGCAAGAATCACGAGGGTCCGCCAACAGCCCTGCGCCGATCGCTCCGGCCAGTTGACCTACCGGCGGCCCAACTCCGTAACGGTGCAGCGAAGTGATGCCTGGTCCAGGACTCTCGAAAGCGGGTATCACCCTATGAGTGCGTCGAAATGGGTGTTCTACCTCACGTTCCATGTCGTTCTGACAAGTGCTGAAGCAATTGATCTACTCGCGCTCAAGCATGAGATGGAAGGGGCTCACAGGCATGAGTAACCGTTGCTCATTTTGCGGCACCCGGGAGAACCCCTTTCCCACGAACACGAAACCGGGTCTTCCGGATGTTGAGATCCGCAGCGCCGTACTCGTCGAGCATCGCCTCATCCACGATCAGCACGGTGATCCCGATCGCCCCACTCATGACCGCCTTGTCGGTACGGCGATCTCCGATGGCGTGGCGGGGGTCAGCGGCTGCGTGCGGTGTCACTTCTGCCTGAGTGCCTGGGACAGTTGGCGGCGAGAGGTGATCCCGAGCTTGGTGAACACCTGACGCAGGTGGTTGTCCACCGTGCGCACCGAGAGGGTCAGGTCGTTGGCAATCTCCTTGCTGGACAGTCCTGAGGAGGCAAGCAGCGCGATCTCTGATTCTCTTTTGGTGAGGGCGGTGGGCGCCGTCGCCAGTGCGAGGAGCGGGGTGGAGGCACCCTGGCAGTACCGGGAGAGCTGGATGCCCCGAGCCTCGGCAGCGGTGGCCTCTCGCGCCGAGCCACTGCCGCGAAGAATCCCTGCCGCGTCAGCGGCCGCTTCGGCCGCCAGTAGATGGGCTCCCACGCCGTGCAGACGCTCGGCTGCCGTAAGCAGCGCGCCGGCGTTTCGTGCAGCCATGGCCTCGACGAGCTCGACCCGGGCATGGGCGAAAGGTCCGTCGCAGCGGTCAGCCAATCGGGCCATGCGTACGTGAACGTCGCGGGCGCCGCCGAGCCGCGCCACCTCGGTCAGCAGGAGCATCTCCGAGGTGCGATATCCGTTTGCCCGGGCGCGGTCGGCAGCCTGGCACAGCACTGCGCGGCCGTCCCCCAGATGTCCTTTGGCGGCGAGTGTCCAGGCCCGGCCGAGAGCGTCTTCACCGGCGAGGAAGGGAAACTCGGGATAGCTGTCGAAGTCCGATTGGACGGAATGTGCGGTGTCCGGGTCGCCGGCTACGGCTGTGGCGGCCGCAAGTCCGGATACCGCGAGCCGTAGGAGGATCGGGATGTTGCGCTGCTGGGAGACAGTGAACGCCTCGGCGTACCAGCGCCGGGCGTCCGCTACCCGTCCGGCCAGCCAGTGGATGCGGCCGAGATTCCAGGCGAGCCATGCGGCGGGCTGGGTCGCTCCCGCCTCCACCGCGCTCGAGTGGCCCCTTTCCGCAGTGCGCCGGGCACCCTCCAGATCACCGGCTGCCACGTATGCCAAGGACAAGGCGGACAGTGAGGCCGAAGGGTGCTGGATCACGACGTGGGTGCTGGCGCGCGCATGCTCTTCGTAAGCGTAGTGGCCGAGTTCGATCGCCTCCGCCGTGCGGCCCGTGGCGCCGAGCCCCAGCACCTTCATGCCCAGCCCGTAGATCCGCACTCGGTCTTCCGGTACGGCCTCTACCGCCTCAAGGAACTGCAGGCCGACCTGCGGTTGCCCGCCGATCACGAGGATCGCCCCCTGATCCACATCCAGGGTCTCGAGGAGCTTTGGGTCGCTGATGCCAGCCCGCCCCTCGGCATGAACCCTGAGCGCTTCCTCGCTTTTTCCGGCGCCCCACAACAGGTTCTGTGTTCGCTCCATCGTGATGGTCAGCCGCTCCTCATCACTGCGGGCCAGGGGGTAGGCGCGGGAAAGCACTTGGTCGGCTTCGCTCAGGCGGCCCAGTTGGTAGAGAGCCTCTCCTTCCAAAGTCCGAGTGCGCACCGATCGGTGAGTGTCGGGCAGAGCGGCGAGGAGGTTCAGCACCTGCTCGTAGTCGTGCCCGTGGCGGGCGAGACCAGCTGCCAGGATGATCAGCTCCGGGTCTGCCGACCCGGTCGCCCCCAGTTGCCACGAAGCCATGCGCAGGGCGTCGTCTCGCCTGCGCCTTCCCTGCTGCTCCAGCCTTTCCGAGAGACTCCGCAGCAGACTGCGACGGTGGACGACGGGGAGGCGTGCCCGGATCACCTCACCGTACAGCGGGTGTGCGAGCGTCACGTGGGTGCGCCGGCCGTCCACCCGGACGTCGATGAGGCCGGCTGCCTCCAGATCTGCCACTACGGTGGGAGACGCCTGGACGGTAAGGTCGCTCACACTGAGCGGCTCGGCGAGCGCAAGCAACTGGAGAGTCTGACGCCCGGCCGCGCTGACGGTTCCGAGCCTGTCCTCGATTTGCTCGGAAAGCCATTCGGTACCGGCCAGCTTCCCCGCCAGCCGCCACAGTTCGCCGTGGCGGACCAGACTTCCCCGCTCCAGCGCACCATGCACCAACTCTCTCAGGAAGAGCAGATTACCGCCGCTTGCGCGGTGCAGCTCAAGGCTTGACCGGCGCTCGACAGCGCCGCCGAGGACAGAGGCGAGCGTTTCCTCGGTCTCCGAAGGCTGAAGTACCGTCAGGTCGAGTGTGCGCAGCCGGTCACACTGCCCGAGCGCTCGGACGCTATCCGCGGCCCCATGGCCTGAGAGCACGGTCGCCACGAGGAACACAGCTCTGGCGTTCAGCAGTTGCATCACCAAGGTGGACGAAGCAGCGTCCAGATGGTGGATGTCGTCCACGAGCAGCACGAAGCGGCCGCGGCTGCCCTGGGTGAACGCCGCGATCGCTGCTCGGAAGGCAGCCGGAGGATCTGACAAATCCAAACCCGGGGGCAGCAAATGCGCGATAGCACCCAGCGGGATGACGGCTGCCGCCGCTGTCGCCACAGCCCTGTCCGTTTGAGTGCCCGCTGCAGCCAACTCGTCCCAGAACCGTTCCGCCAGACGGCTCTTTCCCACGCCTGCGTCCCCATGGAGGATCACACCGTGGCACTCGGGATCTGCCCAAGCAGCGCGCAGCATGGCCACCTCAGCCTCGCGCCCCACAAAAGGCCACCGCCCCTGTGGTACACCCGACCCCCTGCGCACAGTAATTCAACCCCCTCGCCCTCAATGAGCAGACAGGGGATTTCAGAAATCTTGTTGCGACCCCTAGCCTGCAAAAACAAGTCACATCTTCGCGTTTCAAACCGGAACTTTTTGCGCCACCGACCTGGCGGAGAACTTCGCCCCCTCTCCATCGACCGGATTCGAATCCTTTGGCCACTCAGCCCCACCAGTGGTCTCGTTCAGGAAGACGAAATGCGAAAGGAACGGACGTTGCCGTCACGCCCCGCTCTGTCCACAGAGGGTCGCCAGCGGATCTCACGAGAGGCAGCAGACAGGGCTCGGGCATCGCGGGAGGATGGATCGACATCCGCGTTCCCTGGGGCGAATCTTACCGCTGCAGCGTTCCGCGCCTTCACCGTGGGCACGGAGTCTTCGTCTTCGGTTGTGTGGTTCGCTGTAGATCAGCGAGGCGTGGGGCTCATACGGGCGCTCCCGCAACGTGTTCGGCCCCGGAGCCCTCTGCGGCTCCCGTGCCGGACTTGATGCGGCTGTCGCCCGTAGGCCGGGACGGCCGCGCGGAACAGCAGCAGAGGGGCAGCGCGGGCAGGCTCCCCCGTCGACCACTCCCGGCGAGACTCTGCAACCGCGGTCCACGCCGACGCCAGGTGCTGGTGGAGGCAGACGGATCCTGCCGCTTCCGTGCGCGAAGCTCCCGGCATGGGTGACGCGATGCCGCGGCCTTGCCGGGCAGGCGGTGGGGCCCAGGCCAGGCGATGACTGGCGGTACGAATCGCTCCCGTGCCCCGAGGACAGTCCGACCTTTACTCAGAACCTCGGCGGTGCACACTCTCCAGGACATCCAACTCGTCTTCGGAGAGTGTGAGACCACCAGCAGCCACGTTGGCCGCCAGATGGTCATGGCTTCCCGTGCCAGGTATCGCCAGCACATGTTGACCACGGTGCAGGGTCCAGGCGATGCGAATCTGGGCGGGACTGGCCTCATGTGCCCCGGCGATTTCCAGGACCTCCGGGGCTTCCCTGCCACTCGCCCCCGATTGGCGACCGTGGGAGGCGATGGCGTAGAACGGAACGAAGGCGACTCCGCGCTCGCCACAGGTCCGGACGAACGCGTCCTGGTCGGACCGCATCCCCAGCCCGTAGGCGTTCTGCACACACACCACAGGTGCGATTGACTCAGCTTCGGCGAGATGCGCCGGCGTGACATTGGAGATGCCCAAGTGGCGGACCAGGCCCGCCTCGCGCAATTCGGCAAGTGCCCCGAAGCGCTCGGCAATCGAATCGGTCCCCACGACGCGCAGATTGACGACGTCGAGGTGGTCACGGCCCAGTTGGCGCAGGTTCTCCTCGACCTGTCCCCGCAACTGTCGGGGCGTGGCATGAGGGAGCCACTCGCCCGACTGATCCCGCTGCGGGCCGACTTTGGTGGTGATGACGAGGTCGGCGGGGTAAGGCGCGAGCGCCCTGGTGATGAGCTCGTTGGCGCTGCGCAGAGACGAGAAGTAGAACGCCGCGGTGTCGATGTGGTTCACACCGAGCTCGACGGCGCGACGCAGGACGCCTATCGCCTGGTCTCGGGGGCGTGGGACTGCACCGGGGATGAGTGCCTCGCCGGTCTGTGGGAGACGCATCGCACCGAAGCCGACTCGGTTGACCGTCAGGTCCCCCAGCTTCCAGGTTCCAGCAGCCGCCGCGGTGATCATCTTGGAGGTCATGCCGGAATCATGCGCACCTGATAGAGTGACCGCAATTGATTCAGATATACATGAATCCTCGGGGGCATGATGGCGGGCTTGGTTTTTTCGGTGCGTGATCTCGCACAGATGCGCTTTGCCGTCTCGCCGATGTGGGAAGTCGGCCCCAGTTTCCGGCTTCTGCGGTCAGGATCCAGACATTCGGTCCACCGGAGCTGGGTTGATCAGGTACGCCCGCGATTGGCTGCGGTCGGGCTTGACCGGGGATGGCTCGCGGAACTGATCCCGCCATCCGGCTACGTGCCGGACTTCCTCAACCCCACCCCTCAGGGCGCGAACGTCACGCTGGCTGCGGAGCTTGAGAAGATCCAGGCAACTCGCGCCGACCGGGTACGTCAGGACCTGGACCGCCTCCGGGATGAACAGGGCGGTCTCGGCTCGCGCTCGCTTGCCCTGTATTCAGAGCCCGAGGACCTACTGGAAAAGGTCACGGCTGAGATTGAGCAGTACTGGGACGTGGCGCTCGCTCCCTACTGGGCACGGATCCGGTCCCTCCTCGACGCCGATGTCTCCCAGCGAGCCAGGCAGGTTGCCGAGCGTGGCGCCGACCACCTCCTCAACGATCTCCATGGATCAGTGAGGTGGGACGGCGACACACTGCTACTGCTCCGACGGCCGACAGCACTCAAGCGGACCACAGCCGGGCAGGGCCTCGTGCTGATTCCCTCCGTGTTCACCATCCCGGTTCCGTTTGTCCGGGTATCACCCCCAGATCCCCCGCAGCTGGCCTATCCCGCCCGCGGCATAGGATCCATGTGGGAGTCCCGGCCGGTCACTCACACCGATGCCCTCGCAGCTGTACTCGGTCGCACACGTACCTTGCTGCTGACAGAGCTGGAGAGCCCTGCCTCCACCACCGAACTGGCGCACCGTACGGGACTCATCCCCTCCCGGGTTTCCCAGAACCTGACAGCCTTGCGCCATGCGGGACTGGTCAGCGCTCACCGGGTGGGCCGCTCGGTGTTCTACGCCCGAACGGCGGCTGCCGAGTCGGTGCTGGCCGCTGCCTGCTCGTAAGCCCGTCCGGGACCAGCGGGAATCCAGACCTGACTAACAACCAGGCTCTCTGCGCGGTGGGCGCCATCGGCGTGGTCGGCAGGAGCACGGCGACCTCTTTGAGTACTGGTTACTCCTTGTGGGCCCTATCCCGTCGAGGTTGGATGCAGGGGGAGCCGCAGGAGGCTCCCTCGCAAGCCCCACAGAGAACGGACCACCGTGGCGAGAACATCTCATCGCAGCCTGAGCGTCCTGGAACGGTGTTCGTACGGAGCGGGCTAGAAGCGGTCTTTCGTGACGGCGGTGGATTCCGTCGCGGGATTCCCGACGGTGGGAGTCGCGGTGCCCCTTGGCATCGAGCGTACGCGTACCTCCTGTCTCTGCTGCACCGTACGAGTACAGGCCGAGGCGGCACGAGGAGAGGACAGAGAATGCAGACAACGTTGGAAGACGAGGGGGTGGGCCCCCAGTATGCCGAGAGTTCAGGCAGCGATGTAGCCGAATCCCACGACGCCCGCGGGCACACGGAACTCGTCCAGGTCCATTTCGATGATCTGGACCTCTTCGGGATGGTGCACAACTCCCGGTACGCGCTTTTCGTGGAACGAGCCGTCGCCACGTACTGGACGGCGAAGGGATGGAATGCCGATCCCACACGATCAGCGTTCCCCGGTTCGCATCTGGCAGTGCGCGAGTTCCTCGTCTCCTACCGGGCGCCCATCCTGGAACCTGGATTCGTGTCCGTACACTTCTGGATCTCGCGATTGGGCAACACCAGCGTGGTGTACGAGTACGAGATCCGCCCACCGGAAGGGGACTTCGTTTATGCTCACGGCCATCGGACCCTGGTGAGCATCGACCCGGAGACTGTGAAACCGGCCCCTATCAGTGAAGAAATGCGGGCCGCCGCCCAGAGCCTCATCAAGTGACGCGGGAATTCCTGTCCCTCGTGATCCCGCTGGCCCTGAGACACCACCCATTGCCCATGTTGTCGTTGCACTCATCTGATTCGATGCTCATATCCCCTTTGCAACTACGATCGCTCTGTCGTGAAGACCTCGTTCTCCTGGACGCCCGAGCTCCCGTGGGAAACCCGCGCGGCGGCTACGAGCAGTACCTCCGCGGCCACATCCCCACGGCGCGATGGCTGTCTTGGGACGAAGCCCTGCACGAGCCGGACGGCATTACGCCGGGGCGTCTTCCCCTGACGCGGCGCATCGCCACCGCCTTGGCAAGGGCTGGGGTCACACCGCGGACCAAGATCGTGGTCTACGACGACAACCACCAGTTCACCGCGGCCCAGTTGGTGTGGATCCTGCGCGCGTACGGATGCCGCGAGGCGCAGCGCCTCGACGGAGGGTGGCCGGCCTGGGTCGCGGTGGGGGGTGAGGTCGAAACCGGTCCGGGAGCCCCACATCTCACCCCGCCCGGTGCCGCGACCGGCCCCGCGCTGGCCACAGCGGCCGGACCCGAGCGTGTCGGCATCGCGGAGCTTTCACGGCACCTCGAAGCAGGCGGCCCCGTATTCGACTGTCGACGAGACAGCAGCTGGGAGGCCGAGCCGTTCCTCATCCCGTCGGCCATGCGTCTGCCCGTACGGCTGCTGCTGGACGGCGCGGGGGGCCTCCTCCCCGCGGAGAAGCGCACCTCCGTTGCTGAAGCGCGGGGCGCGGCCCGCTGTGAGCCTCTCGTCGTCTACTGCGCGGCCGCCATCTCCGCCAGCGCCGTGTGGCTGGCGCTGACCGACGCAGGATGGCCGGATGTGAAACTCTACGACGGCGGGCTGTACGAGTGGCAGTCGCTCGGCCACGCCGTCTCGAGTGGGGAGCGCACGCATGCCGCGGTTGCGCCCGTCCCGCCGCTGAATGAGTAGCACCTACTCAAGTGCTCAGCCACCGCCATCGGCCAGTCTTGCTCGAAGGGGGGGGTCGGGCTCCCGTTGAACGATGGCTGGGAGCTGACTGATGAGTGCAGGGAGTGACGGGTTCGGACCAGGCCGAAGGGGTGGATCGCACGATCGCCCCAGCGGGACCCGGCGCGCCACCGGGCTCGGGAACCGAACGTGCCGCCTGCCTCCGCCATGGCCGTCGCCGTACCAGCGCGGCGGCGATCGGGGCCTCGGCTGACGCAGTGAACTTGCGGCCGTAGGAGTCCCGCGCCGACTGGCAAGGGCGTTGAAGAAGTGCAGAACACGGCGCTGACGCGCCATCGGCACGCGGGGGCGACCGGTTCTTCGACTCTTGCCACGTCCGGTCGACTCGACCGGCGGGGAAGGCGAGCCGGGGATTTCAGCCCTCACACTCGACGGCGCCTATGAGTACTCTCCGGAAGCGCTGGCCGCCTGGGATGCGGATGGGCGTGGCAGCACGTTCATCAAGCGATTCGGTACCGCGGCGTTCGAGCTCGCGGTCGCGTCTGGACTCGATCCCTGCGTCAAAACCGAGGTGATCGGCAACCGGGACGCCCAGGAGGCCATCAATTACCAGCCCCTCTACGGGGTCACCGAACTGTTGGAAGACCTGAGCAAGCGACAGCGGGAACTCATATGACCCACCACACCCATGACCACGGGTACGCAAAGAATATCGAGGCAGATGCCCGAAGAAGTAGTTCTTCCGTTTCCAGTCACAAGAGAAGCGATAGAGGAGGTGGCGATGAAGCACGGACTTTCCGCAGCAAGCAAAGCGGTCGACCAGTACGTTCGATGTGCGGAAATCTTCACGCGAGAACAGGAGAGACGTAATATTGAGCTGCAGTCAGAGATTGACGGAGCCCTCTCTCAGTCGATCTTCCTGCAGCAGCGCATAGACGATCTTTCACGCCGCATCTCGCATGCCGTCAGGAGCGATGGCGTTCCAGGCGCATGAGCGAGAGCAACGGGCGTGTGCAGGTGACCACTGCGCGCCGTTCGCGCCCGAAGAGGTCAGCCGGGGATCTCCTCCCCGCCCGGTTCAACCGCACCGGCAGACCGGACTCCACGACCGAGGTGCGCTGCGGCACAGACCTACGTGACGTTCTGAACCGACGCCGTCGGTGTGCTGAGACCGACCGCACACTGTCGAGATCGGGACTGACGGGGGCACAGCAAGATGGATGACGACCAGCAGAACACGCTGCACATGAGGCTCACGGGAGTATGGCCGCTGGTGGGACGCGTGTGTGAGATGGATGCGTTCGACCAGGTCCTGACCGACAGCCGGATGACGGCGTTTTTCGTGTACGGGCAGCTGGGCGTGGGGAAGTCCCGGCTGGCGGAAGAGTGCCTGGAGCGGGCGGCCCAGTCGGGGTGTGACACGCGCCGGGCGGTGGCGACCTCGGCGGCGGCGTCGGTGCCCCTCGGGGCCATCGCACACCTCCTGCCCGACGACGTCCCGCTCAACGATCCCGTGGCGGCGTTCGCCGCCGTCGCCGAGTTTCTCCGCGCGCGGCGGTCACACGTCGGGCGAACCGTCCTCCTCATCGATGACGTACAGCTGCTGGACGCGACATCCGCCATGCTGCTGCGCCAGCTGATGGACGCGAATTTGCTCTTCCTCATCGGCTCTGTGCGTTCGGACGAGCCGTACAGCGATTCCGTCGCCTGTCTGACCGGGGGCGACGCCGTGCATCATGTGGACCTCGGAGAGTTGTCGGTATCGCATGTCCAGGATGTGCTGGAGCGTGTCCTGGGCGGGCCGGTGGGCAGCCACGCGGTGGGGCATTTCCACACCATGAGCGGCGGGAACGTCCTGTTTCTGCGCGAACTGGTCACGGGCGCCGCACGGGCCGGAACGCTGGCGCACGACGGCGAGTTGTGGGAGGTGTCGGGTCCCCAGTCAGCCAGTACACGTCGACTGACCGACCTCATCCGCGCACGGCTCAACTCCGCGTGCGTCAAGGGGCGCCGGATCCTCGACACCCTGGCGTTGTGCGAACCCCTCTCCCTGCCCCTGTTGGCGGAGACGGGAGACCTTGCCACCACCGAGCGGCTCGAAGAGGCCGGACTTATCACGGTGCTGCGCGACCAACGGCGGACCACCGTGCGCCTGGCTCACCCTCTCTACGGTGAAGTGCTGCGCGAGGACATGCCCGAGTCGCGACGGCAGCAGACGCTTCTGCACCACATCGGCGTTCTCGAACGCTGCGGCGCGCAGCGCCGTGAGGACGCCTTGCACCTGGCCACCTACCGCCTGGCGGCCACCGGGACGGCTGACGCCAAGTTGCTTGTGCATGCCGCGGCGCTGGCCATCCACGCAGGCGAGTACGCGCGGGCTCGCTCCCTCCTCCAAGCCGTTCCTGAGCACATGCACACCGTGAGGTCGCGCCTGCTCATGGGGAAGTCGCTCTTCGAGACAGGGGACTTCGAACGCGCCGAGCACCTCCTCGCCCGCGTCCAGACCGAAGCCGAGAAGGAGGACGATGTCCTCGCCGCGGTTCTGCTGCGGTGCCAGAACCTCATGTGGGGTGTCGGGACCTCGCCCGCCCAGCTCACCGAGGTCATCGAAGCGGGCCGCCGGCTCGTCACGACCGGTGAGGGGCACTTCTCCCTGGTGGTCTACGAAGCCGCGTGCGCGTGTGTCGTGGGTGACTACGCCCGCAGTCTCGACCTCTGTCGAGGCCTGCAGCTGGATGATCCGCGCACCCATGACCTGCGGACGTGGCGGATCGCGGTGACCACGAAGTCGGCGGCGCTGTCCTTCGTCGGCCATACGCGCGAAGCCCTCGAGTGGGCCGACCGGGCCGTCGAGGCATTCGCCGCGCCGGATGAAGCGTGTCCGCTCGGCCCCCAGGATCCGCTCAACCAGGCCATCCGCGCTCTGGCTCTGACAGAGGGTGGCAGGATCGACGAGGCTCGGGCTGTTGCGCAGCGCACTCACACGGCGCTGGCCGGACAACTCACGGCAGCACGGTTCGACCAGCGTCTGCTGAGCTTCCACGTCGCGCGGGCCGAGTGGTTCGCCGGCCATCCGCGGACGTCGCGGCGTTGGTACGCACAGGTCGCGAACGCGTCCCGTCCCTACACGGCCGTGCCCCTCTCCACGGCCCTTGCGGGGCTCACCGCATCCGCAGCACTGATGGGGGACGTCGAGGCCGCGGAGAAGGCGTGGGCCGAGTACCGCCAGCTCGGTGGGGCTGTCCCCACGCCCGAGGAGATGCTCGGGCGCGCCTGGTTGTGCGTCGCCCGGGGTGAGATCAGTCAGGCGCGAACGGTCCTCATGACCGCGGCTCAGGAGGCACGCGAGCGCGGCCATGTCGCCTTTGAGGCCATTCTGCTGACCGACCTCGCGCGGCTCGGGGAGGCCCGCAGGGCGGCGGGTCGGCTCAGAGACATAGCCGCCGCGACGGACAGCCCGTTCCATCGGGCCCGTGCCGACTTCGCGACGGCGTGGGCCGGCGAGGACGCAGAACGTCTCATGGCCGCCGGCGAACGGATGGAGGTCATCGGAGCGGACCTGCTCGCGGCCGAGGCCCACGCGACCGCCGCAATCATCCTCGCGCGAAACGGTGAGCGTCGCCCCGCCCGCGCTGCGGCACTGCGGGCGAAGAACCTCAGCGAGCGTTGTGAAGGAGCCCGCACACCGGCCTTGGTCAATGTGGAAGCGAGCGCTCCCCTGAGCAGCCGTGAACTGGAGATCGGCCTTCTCGCCGCACAGGGCCTCATGAGCAGGGACATCGCGGCCCGCCTCACGATCTCCGTTCGTACCGTCGAGAACCACCTCCACCGCATCTACAGCAAACTCGGCGTCACCACCCGGCAGGAGCTCACCCGACACCTCCACGGCTCTGCGCGGTAATGAGGGGAGAGTGCGGCACCGCCTGCCGCCCGGCCTGACGATGAGTCGGAGGGACACCATGACACAGATCGGCAGCACGCACGTAGATGCCCTGGAGCTTCTCACCGTGGCCGCACGGCACCTGACCGACCCAGCCGCGCGGCGGCCCGTCGCGGAGATTCCCACCCTGGACAAGGCCACGGCACTGCCGTTCCGGCCCTTCGCGTCCCTGGCGCTGGCTATGGCCGCCCATGCCCTGTCCGGGTGGGAAGTGAAAACCTTCCAGGTGGAGCGCGCTCGCCCTGGAGAGCGCATCCGCTATTTCACGGCCATCGACAGCGACCCCCGGCGACCACTGCGCGCGTGCACCGTCTTCGTCCCCCAACTCGGCACGCAACGCGTCGCCGAACTGTGCGGACACTTCTCGTGTCCGAACGAAGCACCCGCCGGGCCTGGAAGCCGCTGCGCCGACCACGTCGGCGACCCGGAACCGGCCAACACCGGCCCCAGCCACTGGCTCCGGCTCGCAGGCGGCGCAGCCCGGGCCGCCGAGCACGCCCGCGGGGGTCTCACCGCCCTCGAGCGGCTGACCGTGCACGCCAGCCGCGCGGGCCTCCCCGCAACGGAGGTGCGTCGTGCACTCGGAATGCCCGCGTGGACGCTGGACACCCTGGTGGACGACCCCGTGCGGCGCCCGGACGATATCGAGGAGGCCGACGACCCCGATCGCTGGCCCCTGGTACTCAGCCCGGTCCGTGACATCAGCCCGATCGACACCGCCCGGGTCTACGACCGTATGGACGGCAGTCCCAGAGACCCGGCCCCGGGGGCGGTGCTCGCCCGGGAGGGCGGCCACTACGTCTACTTTCCCTTGCGCAAGGGCGGGCGCCTCCTGGTCATCGGTGACGACGACCACTGCTTCACCTTGGAATGGTGGCAGGTGCAGGAGCACCTACCGGGGCACCTGCTGGCACGCCGCGCCGAGGAGCGCAGGCGTGCGATGTACGAGCCTCCCTGCCCGTGCGGCGACTGCGCGTAGACGAGGTCCAATAACGCCGCTGCCGCCCGTCCCAACCGTGTTCCGACTCGGGCACTCCCCTGAAGGCGGTGCTCAGCGTCTGACGCCGCACGGTGATCCATTTGGATTACGGCACGCCCCTTGGCGGATGCTGCCCGCCACGCCGCCACGCATTCTCCTCCGGCGCCCCAGCCCGCGCCCAATGACCGCCGCCGTGCGCCCCGCCTTCGGGCGGCGTGTACCGCCGGAGGCAGTAGTACTGCTCGCGGATTCCGGGCAGCCAGGGATCCGGTGTACGCCGGTAGCCGTCTGCCCTGGCACACCTCCGCCCTCGGTTGATTTTCCGCGCACTGGACGTCACCACGTGGTTGCCGGGCCCTGCCCAAGCGTCACCGGTCGCCGGGAATCCGGCAGAATCCTCAGCGACGAGCAATATCCGCGCCCGGTACAGCCTGTGCAATCGTAGTAGCCATCAGATCGACTGCGGCCGAGGGCAGACGTCAAGCCGGTACGTACGCCCCGAGAGGCCCTCGGACTTCCGACTTTCATCGGCAGTCCGAGGGCCTCGGCATCTGACGGGTTTCATCCCTCCCCTCTTCGAAGCCATGTCGGGCACGTGCGGCGTCGGCGAGCATCAGCCGCCTGGGATACGGGTGAGATTCGGTGCGGGCACTAACTCGTGGGAGCCACGACATGGAGCAGCAAGTCGTACGTGCCCTTTCCGACCTTGTTGATCACCACTGCGGCGCAGCTTCCGCTTGCCCGGAAGGTGACTCTCTCCACCGCACCCGGCCCCAGGGTGTTCGCCCGGGCGACGTTGTGCGCCCGGTTCGCCACCCATGTGCCGCTGTCGCCGGTGGAACACATCACGTAGAGGTCCCCGTTCTGGTTCTCCTCACGGGGGGTCAGAGTGACCGTCACCCGCTCGCCGGTCAGTGAGAAGTTGAACACGGACGCGACGTCACCGGGCATCATCGGCACCGCTCGGAACCGTTCGGCCACGAGGGGGGCGGTGGGTGCCTCCGCGAACTCGATGTCGTACTTGCCCGTACCCGCCCCTGCGGTGGGCACCCTCGGGTAATAGTCTCCGAGTGGACGCCTTCCCGGACCGGAGTCGAGGGCCACGAAGTCGACCTCTGACGAACCTGCCATGTTGCTCTCACCCAGAAGGCTGCTCTGAATGGAGTCGTCGAAGAGCCGTAGGTCGTGATCGGTGTCCTTCGGCCGCACCGCTATGACGGACCAACCCCGGCGGACGGGGTCGAACCGGAAGTTGTGGGGTGTGACGGCGACCGGCCGGCTGACGGGGATGTCGGCGGTCAGCGGGTCACGAAAGCCCATGTCGATGGTGTTCTGGAAGAGTGTGGAGAGCACAGAGCTCGACGTTGTGTCAAACCCGTCGTCTCCTCGCGCGTTCCAGAAATCGTTGAACGTCGCGTTGGGGTGATGTTGCATGGTGTACCAGATGTGCGCCATGCCCTCGGAGGAGCGATCCCAGTAGCCGTCCTGATGTGCGTCCTCCAGATCGAGCAAGGCTCCCGCCACCCTGCCTTCGACGGCCAGACCGTTGTCCCAGCCTGGTGTGCCCCAGGTCCGCGATTCAAACTGGAACCCCTCATTGGCCAGGTGGGGGTAGACGCTCAGCGGCACCCAGTCGGCGAATCCCTCGAGCCAGGCACACTGCACACGCGAGGCGTTAGACGGATAATGGACTCCCGGGCATCCCAGGCCGGCGGTCTCCATGACGTCCGTATGATCGCTCGGGTCGTCGTGGACACGCGTTGCCATATCCATGATCGCATGGGCGCTCTCGTGGGCGACGGCGAAGCGGTCTCCACCATGTGAGCCCCCGAGGTGGATCGCGTTGTCCCACATCGTGTAGGCCGTGCCCTCCGTGGAGCTCGGCGACCAGTAGAGGACCAACTGCTGGCAGACGGTGTCCTTCTCGTCCCAGCAATCGGCCGCCACGCGCCACAGCGCCACGTCGTTCACGATGTCGAATGTCTCAAGGGCGATGTTGTCAGCGGCTTCGGCTGGGAATCCCACTCCCAGGTTGAGGTCACCGGAGACGTTCTGCTGGACCTCCGAACCCCACTCGAAGACCCGGTCCTCCGGCGTCGACGTGGTACCGGTGCCCGCCCCCGTCACCGTGGAGCCCGTCCTTCGCAACGCCCACAGGTTGTTCTCGGTGAGAAATGCGACGACCACGTCCTGACCGGTGCCGTCCTCCTCCAGGCCGGGAAAGCACAGTTCGTAGTTCCCCTCCTGATCGGTCACCCCCATGGCGAGCAGCGATTCACCGGTGGCATCGACGTCGAAGGCCTTCACTTCGACGTTCATGCTCGCATGCTCGAGCCCGTTCCGGTCCAGGTATCCCCAGCCCCCGGAAACGCATGTCGGCGCAGTCTCCGCAGGGCCTTCGCTCCTGGCGCTCGAAGCACCGGTCCGGACCGTGGCGGCGGGCGCGAACTGTCTCGACTTACGTCCCGAACCGGCCTTCTCCAGTGCGGGCGCCCCTGCCGGAGCAGGTCGTACAGCAGCTCTCACTCTCCTCGCATCCGTGAGCCCTCGCTGATCGCCAGAGGTTGTGATCGTGGCCGCAACGGACGTTTCGGAGTGCTCACCCAGCCTCGTCCCCGCTTCGACACGCGTCACGATCCGCGCCGGGCCGGCCGCTGTCGCCTTCACCTCACCCGTCAGGACCACCGGTTCGTCCGCCACGAGCGCCACTTTGCCAGCCGCACGATGCAGCGCCTCTCCATAGGATCGGGCGCCGGACACCTCCCGCAGCCCTGCAGGGACGGACGCCCAGGCCAGGTTTTCCGGCAGGTCGACCTCGACAGGCGCCGCAGGCTGGGTGACCTGCGACAGCACCTCGATACGCACATCGACGGTCTCACCGGTCGTCAGCGTCTTGTCCAGCGTCGTCCTCACGCGAACGCATGTCGCGAACTCGCTGCCTGAGGACAGTGAACACTCCCGGGCCCGATGCGGCGTCCCTGCGGCAACCGAGGTGGGGCTGGGGTCTGCACCGGCCGTCTGGCCGGTACCCACAATGGTAGCCATCAGCACACCGCCAACGGTGATGGCACGGGTCAGCCGGGGACGCGCACGAGTGGTTCCCCACACGGTGCGTCTCCACAACCGGAATTGCGCTCGTCGTCTCACATCGGTCCTTCCGTCGATTGGCTCCTCAGAGCCGGGTTAGCAAACCGACTGTGGCCGAATCAGAGTGACTTGAACGTGCCACTCACCGATGACTTTCACCGGACCAATCTCCCCGGTACGTAAGGCGCAAATCCTGAGGATGCATCAGCCATCAGCTTCGCCCACCCGGGCAGTTGCCCAGGCATAGCACGCAGGAGCATCTGCGGTCGCCGGCCCTGAGGAGGTCCACCGGCCCCTGCCAGGTGAGTACCGGGCACTCATCATCACGTGAGCAACTTGGCCCTACGCTCAACGGCATCGACGCCAACAAACAAACGACCATCACAGGGGGCAGAGAGCCGGGGTGTTACCGGCCTGTCGGCATGCCGAGATCTGGCCGTTCTCTGGTCCGACGCGGCTGCGCGGACGGTGGGGCGCCCACAAGGTGTGACGGGAGGCGATCGTGGCCGACCAACCTTGTGCCGACGAGCCTGAGGACCGCCCAGCGCAGCCTCTGCTGCGGCGATCACTCGGTGCCAAACATCACACCGTACGGCTCGCGACGCCCCGTACCGACCGTTGTCGACGGTCCGGACCGGGGGACGTCATGCCTGTGAACACACTGCTTTCGCATGCGATGCAGAGAACCATGCGCCCTTACGAACCCATGAACCTTCCCATCCCGATAGACCGCAGTTCGGCGCGTCTGTTGCGCGACCAGATCACCGAAGGGATACGTGCCCTCATCCGCGACGGTGTCCTGGAGGCGGACGACCGACTGCCGTCCACCCGGGCCCTCTCCGCCTCGCTGCAGGTGTCGCGCTCCGTGGTGATCGCGGCCTACACGAGACTCACGACCGCTGGTGACATCCGGGCGGGCCAGGGCTCGGGGTCCTATGTGAACGCTCCTCCCGGGAGACCCGGCAGCCCGCCGGAACACGCGCGGCTGCAGCGGCGCAGCAGCGGAGGCGGCGTCATCGACTTCACCCCCGGGTTGCCCGGTATGGAGCACTTTCCGCTGGCATCCTGGCGGGCAGCGTGGCGCCGGGCGAGTTACCAACTTCCCCTGTCGCAGCAGGATCCCTTGGGCGAGCCGGCCCTGCGAAGAGCAGTGGCCGCACACGTCCGACACGCTCACGGGACCGCCTGCGAGTCGCACCAGGTGGTCATCACCGCAGGTGCAGGAGCAGCATCCCGTTGCCTGGCCCATGTGATAGCCGCGCAGGGTGGTGGACTCGCTCTCGGAGGCCCGGTCGGGCACGAACTGCGCAGCGCTTTCGGATCAGGGAACGATGGGCCTCTCGTCACCCTTTCCGCCGACGAAGAGGGTCTACTCAGCGAGGGGTTGCCCACCTCCGTCCGGCATATTGCTGTCGATCCCGAGCATCAACCACTTGGACCTCCGATGTCACAGGCGCGTCGCAGGCAGTGGCTGGCCTGGGCACAGCGCCGCGGCGGTTTGCTCATCGAGTACGACCTGTACGGCGGTCTCCGCAGCGAGACGCCCGCACCGAGTCTCTGGCGCATGAGTGCCCGAAGCGCCTCAGCTGTCCATGTCGGCTCGTTGAGCAGGACGCTGAGTCCCACACTGCAGGTGGACTACCTCGTGTTCTCAGCATCTCTCAGTCTGCGCCGTAGCCTGCTCCAACATGTCAACGAGCCCCCCTCCCCCATCGTCCAGGACGTGTTGTGCCAGCTCCTCGATGAGGGTCATGTGACGCGGTACACCCGGCGGATGATGCCGGTGTACCGGCAAAAGCGCGACCTCGTACGACGTGTGCTCGGCGACCTCGGCACTGTCGGCCAGTCGGCCTGCACGGAGTTCGGCACCCACGCGGTCCTCACACTGCCGCGGGCTGTGTCCTGCCGGACGGTCGCCGCGGAGCTTCGGCGGCATGGTGTTCTCGTACGCACCCTCAGCTCGTTCACCAGCGGAGCGGCGGCGCCCTCCGATGGGCTTGTGATCGGGTACACCCATCTTCCCGTTCCGGAACTGGAACGCGGTCTGACGCTCATCGCAGGCGTTGTGCGGAGTGTGAGCCGTTGCTCAGCGTAGCCCCGGCACCGAGCTGCCACATCCACGTTACGGAGAGCTCTTCCGGCCTGGGTGAAGCCGGTGCTCAAGCCCCTCATCAGCGGTCCGTCGATGCCTCCGGACCCGGTGACACCCCCCGGATCATCAACAACAAGGAGGGAAGTCATGCCGGACCCGAAGGCTGTTGGCCCCATTGCGGAGCCATGAAAAGGCAACAGGGGCATGGCGGCCGCCGGGCGTGCGGGGGCGAAGCGTCCTGGTCTGGTGGTTCGAACCTCCACGGGTTGTGGCCACCCGGGCTCCGGGCCGAGGAGGACCAGAACGCTCCATGCCCTCGGCGGTCCTTCCCGGCAGGCGGACGGTGTCCGACCGCGTACAGGTAGGCGCGGCCAGTGTCGCGTCAGCCGGGGTTCGCCATCGTCGCGACGCCCGGGACGGCACTCCCCCGGCTTCGCCGGGAGGTACCCCATGCCGCGTCGCCGATTCAAGGTCCACCACGAGGTGGACTCAGCGCCTTGCGATCTACCACACCTGACACCGCTCCTCGACGGGCAAACCCCGGCAGACACGGCGCTGGGAACGAGTGCCTTCACTGTCGGTGAACCGCTGTGACCAACCGCGGACCTACCGCCCGAACGGTTCCGCACGACTGACCACTGCCGCCCTGCGGCCCAGTGGTACGCGTGGGAGACCCCGGACCGCGACCGGTCCACCTGCTCTTCTCCGAGCCGACGGGACCGTTCGGGGACGATCCCACGCTCGACTTCCTTGTGAAAGCTCGCGGCAGTGGGTGGGCGTCGAGACCCTGGTGCGGACAATGGGACGGCGACGGCCTCGACACATTCCTCTCCACGCCGGCCGAGGACTTCCGCGGCTGGGAAGGAGCGCGGGCTGGCGGTCCCTGGAACACGAGACCGCCCTGCCCCTTCGGCACCGGCACGGTCTGCCCCGACGCAGACGGTGGCGGCGAGCTATGCCTCCCGCGAAGTCGCCAGGCGTGGGGCGGGAACGCTGCGGTCCTGCAGGGCGGGCACTTCTGAGTGCCCTAACAGCTCGTCGTCCACGTCTTCGCCGCCCTGGCGGAGTTCATCCGCGAGCTCAGCGTGATCGAAACCAACGAAGGACTGGCCACCGCATCGCGCTCGCGGCCGGTTCGACGGACGCCCTACGGTGGCTACCGACGAGATCGTCCCGTGTTGGTCCTCAAGGTCGGGCGCGTCATCAGGTATTCAAAGGACGGCGGGTGGCCGGGGCGGCTCTGCCCCGGCCACCCATTGGGGGACTTGAGCGTGGCCGTCGGAGCAAACAGATGGGAGAGGGCAACGCGCGGGGCAGTTGTATCGACGTGCCGCTGGAACACGGTCTTCCCAGATAAGGAGCCTCATGAAGGCTGTGGTGTTCGAAGGAACCCGAGCGGTGTCCGTGCAGGATGTGCAGGATCCGGAAATTGAGCAACCCACCGATGTGGTCATCCGCGTGACCTCCAGCGCCCTGTGCGGAACCGATCTCCACATGTACGACGGCCGAACGGGCGCCCAGCCCGGACTCGTGCTCGGGCACGAGCCTCTGGGAGTGGTTGAGCAGGCCGGACCCGCCGTCAGCGCGGTCTCGGTGGGTGATCGGGTCGTAGTCCCCACCCATCTGTACTGCGGCACCTGTCTCAATTGCTCACGGGGTCTGAGCGCCGCGTGCAGCCGGGTCCGCCCGGGAGGCTTCGGCGCCGCGTACGGGTACGCCGGAATGGGAAGGTACCGCGGAGCTCAGGCAGAGCTACTCAGGGTGCCCTTCGCAGACGCGAACTGTGTACCCCTCCCCGGTGACCCCGGAGACGTGAACGAGGACGCGTTCGTGCTGCTGGCCGACGCCTTCGTCACCGGCTGGCACGCAACGGAACTCGCTGGTGTGCGCCCCGGCGCCGTCGTGGCCGTCTTCGGTGCGGGCACGATCGGGCTGCTCGCCGCTCACTCCGCCGTGCTACGGGGAGCGGCGCAGGTGTTCGTGGTGGACCGGATCCCGGAGCGTCTGGACGTAGCGCGTTCGTATGGGGCAGTGCCCATCGATTTCCGTGACGGTGACCCAGGGGAGCAGATCCGCGCACGTCGGCGTGCTGGACAGTTGCCGCCCGGTGAGGAGGGCATGGACGGCGTTGACTGCGGGATCGACGCGGTCGGCTTCCAAGCCGTCGATCGGTCCGACTCCGCCCACGAGAATCCCCGCCAGGTCATCGAGGACCTGGCGGCGCTGGTGAATCCGACGGGGCGAATTGCCATCGCCGGGGTGTACGCGGCAAGGGACCGTGCTCCCGCGGCGGCCGGCCACGCGGACGGCTCCCTGCGGGTCCCGTGGGCGATCCTATTCGACAAGGGTATCCACCTGGGATTCGGCCGGACGCATGATCGTCGATACACGGCCCTGCTGCGCGACATGATCCTCGCAGGTAGAGCCGAGCCCCAGCGGGTGGTGAGCCATCACGCAAAGCTCGACGAGGCACCCGGGTTCTACCGGGACTTCGACCGCAGGGCGAACGGCATCATCAAGGTGGTGATGAGACCGTGAGACCGGCCAGTCCGGGAGGGTGCAGCAGGTGCCGAGTCTGGGCTGGGGCAGTTCTTGCGGGACGCGTGCGTACGCCCTGATCAGCAGCTCGTCTATCTCGGGCAGCAGGGTGCCTGCGAGCTGGCCGCCCCGGCAGAGCCGGATGTCCAGGCCAGCGCCCATCTCGGGCCCTTTCCTGCCGCGATGCGGCTATGGCTCCGATGCTCCGATGAGGACCTTCCGGACAGCTCCCGGCTGTCCGGAAGGCCGTAGCGCTCCCTGCAATCTGGTCACTCACTGGTCTCGCCCCGTCAGTACTGAAGGTCGCCGATGCTCCCCCTCGGCGGAGATTCGCAGGTACGGCTTCGCCTTGATGCCATAGACGAAGGCTACGAGGGCCAACACGAGAAACACGATGACGACGGCCCAGACGACATACCAGGGTGCACCGGGGGGAGCCAGTTCGACACGGGGCCAAGCAACGTTGACGGTCTCGAATACGAGCCAGACGACCGCGAGGATGTTGATGCTCAGACCTCTGCGCCCTAGCTGAAGCGTTTCACCGCCGGCTCGCACGCGTCCGGTGGTCCGTGCCCATAGCGCGCTGCCGGTGACGACGAGGAAGACGATGTAGAGGCCGCCGGAGCCGAAGGCGATGAGCGTTCCGGCCGCTTGGCCGTCGATGCCCAGAAGGAGTCCCGCACTTGCTATGACAGTAACCGTAGCGAGCGCAACGTGCGGAACCTGGTTGCGGTTCAGCTTGCGTAGTGCGCGTGCAGCGGGCAGTGCTCCGTCACGAGCCATGCCGTATATCGCTCGGGCGAGGTAGGTCTGCACGGAAACCGCGCAGGCGAGAAATGCCACGAGGACGACCGCGAAGAAGGGGCGTTCCGCCCAGGTACCGAAGGATTCCACGATTGCGGCACTCACCGGGTCGGCGATCGCCCCGGCGTGCGCAGCGGCGACGTCTCTGAGGGACAAGGTGACAGAGAACGCCGTCAGCATGACCACCAGGCCGACAGCGAGGAGCGATCTGAGGATCGCGCGGGGAACGTCTCGCTCGGCGTGCGTGGACTCCTCTGCCACCTGGGTGGCTGCGTCGAAGCCGAGAAAGGCCCATCCGCCAACCGCAAGGGCAGCGAGGAAGCCGACCGTACCAGTGCTTTCCTCAGCCACGGTGAACAGGATCGAGAATCCGTGGTTGCGGAAGAAGAAGAGCAGCACGAGCCCGATGCCGACGGATGCCACGGCCTCGGCGATGATCCCGGCATTGAGGAACCACTTAAGCGGGTTGATTCCCCAGTGGTTGACAGCCAGGGACAGTACGAGGAGGACTGCTGCGCATGTGATCTGTTCCGTCGGGTTCGGTGCTCTTCCCGCGACGAGCAAGAACAGCCAAGGGCCGCCGAGGTAGGCGACAGTGGTGAGGGAAGCCGCCGCCGATGCCAGGTAGAGGAATCCGGTGAACCAGCCGAGGCGCCCCCCGACCAGGCGGCGGACCCATTGGTAGCAGCCACCGGCGAGTGGCCACTGCGAAGCCAATTCCGCATATACGTAGGCCACCGAGAGCTGCAAGACCAGGACCAGCGGTATGATCCACACCCAGGCTGGCCCGATGGTGACGTATCCGAGGGAAACGACGGAGTAGATTCCGACGACAGGGGAAATAGTAGCGAAACCGATTGAGAAGGTAGACCAGAGACCCAGCCCTCTCCGCAATTCTTGCGGATATTCAGCTGTCTCTGCGTCGCCGCCAGAGCTTGCGGTTCGGTTTGGATGGTTTCTCGGAGCCATGGATCCTATTGCTTTCTGATGAGTCAAAACCGCCCGCTCGGTCCACAGCCAAAGCACACTCTCTGCCTGTGCTGAGTGGGGGAGTTGGAAGTGTGGCCGCCAGCGGCCCGGCGTACCAGAGCAGCCCTTACTCAGTGCGTCGGCGACTGCTACTCGATCGCTCGCCAGCCTGTGCACCTCGGTAGGCCGCGCACATGGCGGGGCAGATGGATGCGCCCACATGCACGACCGACACAGGAATCGGGCAGGTGGTGCGATTACGGCTGAGGTCGGCGAGAGCGGTCCGGAGCAATGCTCAAGACCTGTGGAGGGGGACGTACCTTCCCGGTGGTTGATCGCTAGGTCACCGAGCAAGGCCGACGTTGCAGCGTCGGTCGGTACTGGCCGCCGCGCTGGAGGCCGAGGTCAACGCCTACATAGCCGAGTTGGCCGACCAGCGAGACGAGAGCGGCCGGCGTTTGGTGGTCCGCAACGGCCACGATCAGCCGCGGAAGGTCACCTCGGCAGCCGGGGTGTTCGAGATGTAGGCACCGCGGGTGAATGCCAAGCGCGTCGATGAGGCCACGGGCGGGCGCAAGAGGTTTGCCTCGGCGATCCTGGCGCCGTGAGTACCGCAAGTCCCGAACATCAGCAAGGTGTTGCCGCTGCTCTACCTGCACGGCCTGTCCTCTGGCGACTTCCTGCCTGCGCTGGAGCAGTTCCTCGGCTCGACGGCCGGCTGTCGTCGGCGACGGTCACCCGCCTCACCCAGCAGTGGCAGGCCGGCCTACACCTCAAACCACGAGCGCACCCAAGCTCGGGCAGCCGTCCTCCATACCTACAACCACCACCGATGCCACACCGAACTCGAAGGCCACCCGTCACCCGAGTGAACAACGCTCCAGGTCAATACATCTAGGTACCCACTACTCTCACTCACGAGGCAACGATCGGTCTACCTTCCTCGGACATGCCACCCCTTAGGAAGCACCGTCGGTCGTGAACACAAAACCAAAGGCCTCCGTCGCCATCGGAGCAACTGCGCTCATTCTCGCGGACCTGACGTCCGGGTACCTTCTCGCCACGGATCTCTTCGCGCCACACACCACCCCCGGTTCGCTGGGGATGATTCTGCTGCTCGCAAGTACGGCTGCGACCGTGCTCGCGGGCCTCAAGACCAACACCGCCCTCGTTCCTGCGGGCCTCGCGGCGGCCGGGCTCGGCTTCCTCGTTGTCGGCCTTGTGTACGGAAACACCGTCAGCCTCGTAGCAGGCCTGTGCCTGAGCGTGTTCGGCTCCACTTCGGCCGTCTTGTTGTGGAGAGCGACCGCCCCCCACCGGCGAGCGGCGAACTCCAGCGCTCCGCGAGCTCGCGCCACACGCCTGTGCGAGCCGGCGCAACTGGACACCCAGTTGCTCGGGCTGCTGGAAACGACCACGTCCAGGTACTCGCTGGGCGACCTGCACGCGCTGTCCCCGCTGTGCTGTGAGACACGCTACGACAACGCCCGAATCGCTCCTGCCCCGTGGCAGACGGTATTGGGCGCATGCGTTCTCGCCGGAGGGGTCGTGATCCTTCTGGACGTGCATGCCAGCGGCGACCGGTACGCAGTCGTCGGCAGGCTTTCCCAGACGACGCTCAGTGGACCGCACGGCCAGGAGAGCGGTGACCTCTGTCTCCGGATCCACTCGACTTGGTTCGGTCACGCCGAGGCGGCGTCTCGCGAATTCGGCGTGGACGAGGGTCAGGCCATGCAGACCTTTGTCACCGCGTTCCACGAACGACTGACGAGTGCCCGTCACGCCTTGTGATCCGAGGCATGGACGTTACGGCTGGGATCGCCCTCCTCTGTCGGGGGTATTGAGCACGTGTTGGCCCGCGATCCGGGGTGCCCGCGTCCGACTTTCGTGACGGGCTGACCGCTACGGCACCCGCAACCACCCGGCCGGTGTCCCCGCGTGCTCGCCCCACCGTCCTGCTGCGTACCTGTCAGTTCAGCCCCGTGTGGGCGTCTCACATGCACAGTCGTTCGCCTGACGCTCGTCAGCGACCCCACTTCACCGCTGGCGCCACCGGACCTCCGTTGTCACGCCGGTGCTTACCGCTCACACCTCGTATCGACCCGCCGATCTCGAACCAGAGGGATGACATGTCCGGCAACACGCCATCGCACGGAAAGATGTCCCGTCGCCTGTTTCTGCGCTTCTCCGGTCTGGCCGGCGTCGCAGTCAGTGCCGCAGTCATCAGCCGCGGTATCCGGGCCGACACCGCAGCGATGGTGCCGCTGCCGGCCCAAACCCTCTACCTGCGGCGCCGTGACGACATGCTCAATGTGCGTGTGGTCGCGGTGAACCTCTACCTCGTGGAGTCCCCAAAGCCCAGACTAGTCCTCCGCGTCCCGGACCAACCCGCCTACCTGGTAGTCGATTTCGGTCCCCAAGCCGCACAGGAGGAGGCCTTTCACTCCAGTGAGTCACCCGACGGTCCGCCGGTGTCTCTGGAGTGGGGCCACGCGAGCAGACTCGCCTTCGATGTGAGCGATCATCTGCCACTGCCTTACACGACCGAGGCTCTTCTCGGCTGGGCGGCGTTCGAGCCGCGACTCGTGCCCAACGCGCAGGGGCGGGAAGTACCGGACCACTTCGTGGGCGAGTTGCGACCACCGACCGGGCACGAGACGGCGTTGGAGGTGCCATACGGGCTGATCGTCTCTCCGGACAGCACGGGCGCGTGGTGCCATGTCAGTACTGCGGAGCTGCCTGCTTCGCCGAGCGGCTGGACTGAACTGTGGCACACGCGTCTGGGCACACGCGTCTTCGACGAGTCGGACGACACGTGGCTCGCGCGTGAGGACGACACCGTGCGCGCGCTTCGAGCCGTTTGGATGCCTGATGCGCGCTTTCCCCAGTGGCTCCAATCGCCGTCGTCTGTCCCGGATGCCGGTCCGTACACAACCTCTCTGACTCCGAGGAACCGCTACGACCTGGTACGGCTGTCGTCCGACTTCTCTCTGTCCGATTCGCCGGAACCGATTGAAACCGACGCTCTGTCGCTGTCCGCGCTCGGTGCCACCCTCGACGCGCAGGGAGCCTGGACTACTCCCGGCGGCTACAGCGCCGGGTTGTCCCAGTGGTCGCACGACCTTGCCCAGGGGCGCGACCAAAAGGTCCGAGTCGTCCAGCAGGGCTACCTCCTCCCCTTCGGACACCGCGCAGCGTACATGCGGGTGACCGAGCGCCAGATCGAGGGTGGCGCCGGCAGCGGAGCAACGGGGTACCTGCGTTCCCGTGACTTCCTGGTGGTGACAGAGCCTGAGCGGGACTACGCCTCCCACCCGCACATACCAAATCAAGGGAGGTCGCTCCCCTTCCGCAGGGTCAGGGCGCTTTCCCGTAACGTCGGGCCCCTGGACGTGCCGACCAAGTACGGCACATCCTCGGCCACTCCGTCGCCTGGCGGTGACTCGGCGTACGCCTTCATGGCCAAGTCCGGAGCTGCTCCACTGCCCGTGCACTTCGTGGGAGTGGACTGGGAGGGCCGACGTGTGCCCTTCACAGCGCCGGTGGTCTTCATCAGCGAGAAAGGCGCGGCGAACCGGCAGTTGCGCAATGACGTCGCCACGCTGTACAACGCGCAAACGGCCCCAACGGATGCCGCGCGTATCGGCCGCGTAGGGGGCCGGATGCTGGCGCTGGCACCGATGTCCCGGCCAGGCGACACCAGCCTCGCGGTGCGCACCCTGTCCTTCGCGATGACGGCCACGAACCCCGCCACGACGGGCACCGCCGGATTCCCCACGGTCGTGCGACTCACGGCGGACCTGCCGAAGGCGGTACGCGAGCTCGTCTCCGATCCCGCAGAGACCGCGTACGAGTACTTCCGCGACTACGTGAGCTCCGGGTTCAATCCGGAGCGGAACGCCGGCGAGGTCTTCCTGGCCAGAGCCAACGCCACCGCGGCCCAAGCCTTCGCCTTCGCCGTCGACAAAACAGGCGGCCTCGTCTCTCCCGCCCTGGTCCTCGAGGGGATATCGCGAACGTTCGGCCCGGTGGCGGGCGACTTGACTGAGGTCGCCGGGCAACGCTTCGACCCCGCCAAGATGTTCGGAGACCTCGACGCCAAGCTACTCGGCGGGGTACTCCTCAAGGACGTGCTCGCGGAGCTTGCCGATGATGTCAGGAACGCCGAGCAGGCGATCAGGGTGGTCTCAGAGGAATTCCACAAGCTCGAGGACGGTGTCCGGAAGCTGGAGCGCGTCGAAGCACGGTTCGACTGGCGTCCGGCACTGAAGGCCGGGCCGGGTTCGTTGCGGTTGTTCGTCCCCGGTGACAACAGCAGCCTGCACCTCGAGGCAGTCTCCGTAGCTCGTCTTCTACCTCCATTGCACGCAACGTACTCGGTGCGGGGGGAGATGCGAGATGTCTCCATCAACATCTGGGGCGATTCGCAGCCCGGTCACTTCGTGACGGTGGACATCAAGTTGTTGCGCTTCTCATCCGCCAAGGGACAGAGGCCGGACATCGACTGCGAACTGGGCGAGGTGTCCTTCCATGGCCCGCTCCGGTACCTGCAGGAGGTCGCACGCCTGTGCCGACTCTCCGTGCCGGGGGTTCCCGACTCCCGGTCCTCGACCGGGCGGGCGGCCAGGTCGGCGGCTGCCGATCGCGAGCCGTCCGCCGGCAACGGCTCGCCGTTGTCCGTGGCAGTGGTCGGCAAGCAGATCCAGGCGGAACTGTCGCTGGCCCTGCCGACGTTGTCCTTCGGTGTCTTCGGGCTGAACGCCATGACACTCTTCGCGGGTCTCTATCTGCCCTTCGACGGATCCCCGGTCCGCTTCAAGTTCGCTCTGAACAGTCGTCAGGCACCCTTCTCGCTCACGGTCTCGTTCTTGGGCGGTGGGGGCTTCTTCGCCCTTGAAGCAGGCGCTGACGGAGTGGAAGGCCTGGAGGCCGCCCTGGAAGCAGGCGCGGGCACGTCCTTCGACGCAGCCGGAGTCGTCTCGGGCCATGTCGAGGCAAAGATCGGCATCTACTTCGGCGTCCGCACAGTTGCCGCCGGCGACAGCACTGCCCAGCAAGTGGAACTGTCCGCCTATATCCGAATCGGCGGCAGGGTGGAGGTGCTGGGACTGGTCTCCGCCTCTCTGGACTGCTACCTCGCCCTGACCTACTACTCGCAGCCTGATCGTCTGGTCGGAGAGGCTCGCGTGACGATCTCGATCGACCTCGGACTGTTCGATACCTCGGTCACTTTCGGCGTCCGGCGGGAACTGGCCGGTGGTGGTTCGAGCACTGCCTCCGCGCCTGCCGGAGCCACCACGGCGCGCGCCGCTCGGTCCCTCTCGCGTGCCGCTACGGCATCGACCGGGGTGCATTCCTTCGCCGACAGCTACAGCCAGACCGACTGGTCGACGTACTGCGCCACCTTCGCACCCGTAGGAGCCTGACATGCCCGAACAGAGCATCATGTGGACGGTACTGCCCCGCGGGGGCGACTCCCGCCGTATCAGGTTCGCCGTCCACGTGGCGCCGCGCCTGCGTACCGACGGGAAGAACGGCACGCTGGGAGACTTCCCTGACTGGACCGACTGGCCCGCCACCCTCGCGGATGCCGTCTTCCGTCTGTCCTTCCCCGAAACCGGCGCCAAGCCCGCACGCCTCGTGTCCGAGCCGGACAGCACCCGCTGGAAGGCTTTGTTCACCTCAAAGACCGCTGTCAGGGGGCACGCTTTCACCGACCACAGCAACAGGCTCGTACGGTCCTACCCGGTCAGTCATGTGCTTTCCTTCCTGAAGGACCGCTGGGGTCGAATCGGTGCCGCGGCGGTGGACGCTCCGCCGCACTACGAAGACCTCATCGGCGATGACGTCTTCGGTGCCGTCGGCTTCGAGGAAGTGACCGTCGGCAGCCACGGCAAGAGCGGATACGGACGACGCGGCAGGATCATCGAAGACCTCGAGAAGTCGTTGCGGTCAGGCCGGGCCATCGGGTTCGACCCGGCGGAGGCGCGCTCCGCTGACGGCCTTGCCCGCGTCTTCCTGCAAGCCGAGCGTTTTCACCAGCGGAACAGGAGCGCGGGCACCGGTGCCCTGCCGGCCCAGCCTCGCGAGCACCTGGACTTCCATCAGGCCATCGCCGCTACTCGGGAGTACCGGGGCTTGCAGAGGCTGCTTGGCCTTGTGCTCGAGTTCGAGGTGACCGACGCTGCGGCAGTGGCCCTTCTGACCAGCGCGAGCCGAAGGACCGCGGCCTCACTAGAGGTCACCTGGTCACCAGAACTGCCATCTGGCGGCCGGAAGGTCGATGTCCTGCCCCGCACTCACTGCTTGATCGGTGAGAACCGGTTCGAGGCGGCACCAAGGGATGCGGAGCGCAGCGATACCGTCCGGGGCATGCTGCGAGTCGGCGACGGAAGCCGGTTCCTCGTCGTACCGGTGGACCCCGACGGGGGCGCGCTCTTGTCACGGCAGTTCGCCGACACCCTCACCCGCTCTCGGCTCAAGACGGGAGAGCGGGGAAAACGCAGTCACGCGAGTGCGGACCGCTTCCCACTACCCGCCCTGCGCTCGGCGGGGCTGTCAGTGGCCAGAAACGGCAGAGCAGCCGCGTTGGTGAGCACTCTCACCCACGCCGCCCAGGCCAACGGCCGCACATACGACAGTGACGGCCGCCCGCGTACCGAAGTCCTCGACCTCTACGCGGAGGACCTCATTCGGGGCGAACGCTGGGACGTGCGCGACATGAGCGGCAGCGTGTGGCGATCCCTGATGGCGCGGGAGGGCCAGTACGTGTTTCACAGCGACGGTGGGTCGGTCGATATCACCGAGGAAGGCCAGGTATCCACCACGCCCACTACCTCCGGCGCCCCAGAGGACACCGATCTCTACCTCGGCGAACCACTCATGCGGTGGAACGGCTGGAGCCTGGCCGTCAGCCGTATCGGCCGGTTCCTCCAACGGGACGGAACCATGGCGGAGAGCCAAGCGGAGCCGGACGCAGACTTTCCGGTGACCACACGATTCGAGGTGCCCGCACAATCGTTGCCGCGCCTGCGGTACGGGCGCAGCTACCGGTTCAGGGCCCGCGCAGTCGACCTCGGCGGTGACAGCATCGCTTTCACCCCTGACACGCTCTTCCCCAACGTGCCCGAACTGCAGACAGCGACTGTGGTGCACCGACGGTTCGAGCCTGTTCCCTCCCCCGAGGTGTTCGCCCGGTCGGCCCGGGTGCCGGGAGAGTCCGCACGGCATGTGGTCATCCGAAGCGAGAACGGCTCCGACACCACCACCGAAACCTCAGAGCGACACATCGTGCCGCCTCGCGCCAGCCAGGACCTCGTCGAACAGCACGGTCTTCTCGATGGTGATGCCGCTGGAAGCCCCCTACGACCTGAGGTGTACCCCATCCTGGCCACGCGTGACGCTGCCCGGCTGGAAGACCTTCCCAGCGCTCGGCAGGAAGCTCCACCCCATCAGGACTGCTGGTACTTCGACACCAGCAGCCTGCCCGTGCCCTACCTTCCCGACCCACTGGCCAAGAACGTCCTGGTGCGAGGTCTTCCCGGGGCGAACACGACCGCGACGGCGCCGACTCTCACCACATGGCCCGACGCGCAGTCGTTCAGGATGAAGGTGACCCGCGCGGCGAAGGTTTCCAGGTGGAGCTGGAACGAGCGCGAGCTCGAAATCTCCCTCGCCCCCGGCCACGAGTACCGACTGCAGCTCTCTTCCCAATTCACGGAAACCGACCTCGACCTGATGGGCCTTTGGAAGTGGATCGAGGATGGGGTGAGCAACTGGAACGCCACCCGCTCCCGGAGGGAGCAGCTGTCTCTGGACTCACTCCGGGAGGCGGCCGTAACCGGCCGTCACCCCATGCTCAGTCCCACCGCCCGTGTCACAGCCGTCCACGCCGTCCGGACACCTCTGCAGCAGCCCAACGTGAAGAACCTGACGACCCCCGACCGGACCAGGGGGACGACCGCCGTCGACTTGGGCGGCACGATTCTTCTCGACCGCCGCTCCACAGGAACGCTCGACCTCCTGGCCTCCTGGCAACAGCCCGTGGACAACGGACCGGGCGCAGCCGACCCGGTCACCCCGCAGTCCTTCAGGGCCACGCCGCTGACCGCGCACATCACGCGCGACCCCGACCCCGACCCCGGCCCTGACTCGATCGCAGTCGACGCCAGGCACGACTTCAACGACACGCGACACCGCGTCGTCACCTACACTGCGCTGGCTACCAGCCGTTACGTTGAGCACTTCCGAGAAGAACGAACCATAACCCTCGACCGCGGGAAGGCGACGCTACCTCTCTGCGAGGCCTCTACGGTGAAGGCATGGCTCGTCGTCGGCAGCCGGCCACTGAC
>NZ_JBHXFA010000070.1:0-35594 GCF_042724175.1 Streptomyces sp. NPDC127084 | reverse complement strand
CCTTCACCGGGCGCTGTGCGCGCGATGCCCGCGCTGCCGGCGTAACCGGTCGGATCAGCTGCCGGTGACCGGACGCGACCGGGGCGCACGCCGGCCGCCGGCCGACGACGCCACCGGGCCGCCGTGCGAGGAGTACGGCGTATGGGAGGCATGCGGGGCGTGCGCGACGTGTGCCGGGCGCGTGACCGTGTGCGCGCGCACCTGGGCGAGCTGGGTGGCCGGCCCGGCCACCGTCCCGCCGGACGCGGATCCTCTGCCTCCGCCACCCGCGCCCACCGGTCTGCGCACCGCTTCGGTACTCGCAGACGACGCAGACGAAGCTGGCAACGCCGACGACGCACGCTGCGAGAACACCGCCGGGCGTGGACTGCCGGGCGCGACGGGGAGCGAAGGCAGCGGCAGCCGGCGCTCGCGCAGGCGCTCACGCAGCCGGTCGCGCAGCGACAGGATGGACTCCTCGGCCCGCCCGATCAGCGGCTCGCACCAGGGCAGCGCCAGCAGTACGAGCAGCCCCGCCGCCCAGCCGAGCAGCACATCGCTCAGCCAGTGCGTACCGAGGTATACCGTGGTCAGTCCGACACCGAGCGCCACCACGGCGGACAGCGCCGACAGATAGCGCCTCGCGCGCGGAGTGGTGGCCATATAGGCGAGGATTCCCCAGGTCACGACGGCATTGGCGGTGTGGCCCGACGGAAATATATCGCCGCCGGCGAACATCTCGGCCGAGCCGATCTGCGTCGCGTAGTGCGGCCCGAGCCGTCCGAGGCCGAGCTTGACCGCGCCCACGGTCGCGTTCAGCAGCAGCAGTGCGGCACCCAGGGAGAGCAGCGGTCGCAGCGTGTGCTGCCGCCAGGAGCGCCAACCCAGCCAGGCGGCCACCATCACGGCGGTCGGGCCGCGCTGGCCCAGGACGACGAAGTAGTCCAGAAACGCGTGCAGCTCCGGCCACTGCTGATACGGCCGGAAGAGCATGACCTTCCAGTCGATGATCACCAGCCAGGACGAGACCAGCACCGCCACGACGATCGCCGCGTAGAACGCCGAGGTCCCGCCGAGAAGGGCGAGACGGGTGCGGCTCATCCGCGGGATCTCTATCTTCGGCGGCTCCGGCTCCCGGTCCAGGCGGGCAAAGATGTCGGTACGCACCCAATCGACGTTACAGGGAGTGAGTGTGCGGTCCGGCCGATCTCGGCCCTTCGTGATGACGATGTGATGTGGAGTCGGTCTCAGTCGGACATTCTTTCCCGTGCGCGCGGGGAAAATCCGGGGACGGGGGAGAGGGCGGCCGACCGAATCCGGAGAAAGGCCTCCTGCGGCCGTTCGAATTCGACGAGCACGGCTCCCGGGGGAGAACGCTCCGGCCCCGGGAATCCTCAGAGAAGGCCGTTCATATGCCGGATGTCCGGAATTCCGAGGCCGTTCGGGGCGTGGCGGGCACCTATTCGGCGAACCCGTGAGCGTGGCGTACGCCACACCGCGCGGTCCGTCGAGGTGAGAGGTGGACCACGCGTCAGCGGCTCCGACTCGCGTACATTGGCTGATCACTCGCCCTCGATGCCGGGCCACCGCGGTGCCCCGCCCCGGACTGCCCACCGACGCGAGAGATCACCAGGAGGTACATACATGTTCGGAACGACCACGACCGGAGCGCGCCTTCGCGCCACCGGCGGCGGTGCCAACCGCTGGGTCGTTCTCCTCGTCCTCTGCGTCAGCCTGCTGCTCGTCGCGCTCGACGCGACCGTGCTGCATGTCGCGGTACCCGCGGTCACCGAGGACCTCCGCCCGAGCGGAGTGGGACTCCTCTGGATCGTCGACGCCTACCCGCTGGTCTGCGCGGCGCTGCTGATCCTCTTCGGTACGCTGGGCGACCGCGTCGGCCGCCGTCGCATACTCCTGCTCGGCTACGCGCTCTTCGGCGCGGCCTCGGCCGTCGCCGCGCTGGCCACCACTCCCGAGGTGCTCATCGGCGCCCGCGCCCTGCTCGGCGTAGGCGGCGCGATGATCATGCCCGCGACCCTCTCGATCCTCCGGGCCGTCTTCCCCGACCGCCGTGAGCGGGCCACCGCCATCGGCATCTGGACGGCGGTCGCCGCCGTCGGTGCCGCCACCGGCCCGGTGCTCGGCGGCTTCCTGGTCCAGCACTTCTGGTGGGGTTCGGTCTTCCTGATCAACATCCCGCTGATGGCGCTGATCCTCCCGCTCGGCCGCTGGCTGCTGCCCGAGTCCAAGGGCGACGGCGACGGCCCCTGGGACGTCATCGGCGCCCTGATGGCCGCCGCGGGTGTACTCGGGCTCGTACTCGGCGTGAAGCGGCTCGGGGTCGGCCACGGTCCGCTCGACATCCCCACCGCAGGTCCACTGCTCGCCGGTCTGCTGCTCCTCGCGCTCTTCGTCCGGCGCCAGCGGCGCCGCGACCACCCCCTCATCGACATGCGGATGTTCGCCCGCGCCACCTTCTCCACCTCCGTCGGCTGCATCGTGCTGGCCATGCTGGCACTGGTCGGCCTGGAGCTGATCGCCGTCCAGTACCTCCAGCTCGTGCTGGGGCTCAGCCCCCTGGAGACGGGCCTGCGGCTGCTGCCCCTCACCTTCGCGGCGATGGCGGCCGGCGCGACCGGTTCGTACACCCTGCGCCGTGTCGGACCGCGGCGGATGGTCGGCTGGGGCTTCGTGCTGACCGCGGCGGCGGTGCTGCTGCTCACACTGATGGGGCACGACGACCGGCCGCTGCTGCTCACCACCGGGTTCGTGCTGCTCGGCTTCGGGCTCCAGACCACGCTGTTCGGCGCGTACGAGTCGATGCTCAGCGAGGCTCCCGCGGAGCAGGCGGGCGGGGCGGCGGCCATCGGCGAAACGTCCTACCAGCTCGGTGCCGGGATGGGCATCGCGCTGCTCGGCAGCGTCATGAACGCCGCGTACGCGCCAGGGCTGACCGGCGCGGCGGGAGTGCCGGGCGCCGCCCGTGAGGCCGCGGCGAACTCCCTCGGCGAGGCCTACCAGATCGCCGCGGACCTCGGCGGCCCGGCCGGCGACGCGCTGCGGACCGCCGCTCGCTCCGCCTTCGTACACGGTCTGCATGTCACGCTCGTGGTCAGCGCAGGTCTGCTGCTGCTGGGAGCACTGGCGGCGCTGCGGCTACCGAAGGCGATGGAGTGCGCCGACAGGGCCGAGGACACTCAGGGTGCCACGGTGGTCGCTCAGGCCGGTGCCGCGTCGGGCGCCGGCTCCGGGCCGTCCGGCACCGCGTCCCCCACTCGGCCCGGCCCCAGGCCGGAGGCCGCGTCCGGCACCGAAGCCCAGCCGTACGCGTCCGAGCTCCCCGGCCAGGCGGCACTCGGCCCCTGGGACCATCTGCGCTCCTCTGCCACCGCCCCGGTGCACCGCAAGTCCGCGGAGGCGGCGGCCGTGGCCCGCTCTGGACGCACGGCACACTGAGCCGTAACGTCTGCGCTGATCGTTAACTGACACCGTTAGGTTCGGGCACAGCGACAGACCGTGCCGGCCACCGGAGGCACCCCCTGATGACCGCATCCTCGAAGCTGCCGCCCTTCGACCCCGCCGACCCCATCGGCATCGACGACCTCCTGGAGCCGGAGGACCTCGCGATCCGTGACACGGTCCGCTCCTGGGCAGCGGACCGTGTGCTGCCGTATGTCGCCGACTGGTACGAGAGCGGTGAGCTCCCCGGCATCCGTGAGCTCGCCCGTGAACTGGGCTCGATCGGCGCGCTCGGCATGTCGCTGACCGGCTACGGCTGCGCCGGTGCCACGGCCGTCCAGTACGGACTGGCCTGCCTGGAGCTGGAAGCGGCCGACTCGGGTATCCGTTCGCTGGTGTCTGTCCAGGGGTCGCTCGCGATGTACGCGATCTGGAAGTTCGGCTCGGAGGAGCAGAAGCAGCGCTGGCTGCCGTCGATGGCCGAAGGCAGCACCATCGGCTGCTTCGGTCTGACGGAGCCTGACGTCGGATCCGACCCCGCCGCGATGCGCACCTACGCCAAGCGCGACGGCGGCGACTGGGTTCTGACGGGCCGTAAGATGTGGATCACCAATGGTTCCGTCGCCGGGGTCGCCGTGGTCTGGGCGCAGACCGACGAAGGCGTCCGCGGCTTCGTCGTCCCGACCGACAGTCCCGGCTTCTCCGCCCCCGAGATCAAGCACAAGTGGTCCCTGCGTGCCTCCGTCACCAGTGAACTGGTCATGGACGAGGTACGGCTGCCCGCCGACGCCGTGCTGCCGGGCGTCACGGGGCTCAAGGGCCCGCTCAGCTGCCTGTCCCACGCGCGTTACGGCATTGTGTGGGGTGCCATGGGGGCGGCCCGTTCCAGCTTCGAGGCCGCGCTCGACTACGCGAAGACGCGCGAGCAGTTCGGCAGGCCCATCGGGGGATTCCAGCTCACCCAGGCCAAACTCGCCGACATGGCGCTGGAACTGCACAAGGGCATCCTGCTCGCCCTGCACCTCGGGCGGCGGATGGACGCCGGGAAGCTCCGCCCGGAGCAGGTCAGCTTCGGGAAGCTCAACAACGTGCGGGAAGCGATCGAGATCTGCCGCACCTCGCGCACCATCCTCGGCGCCAACGGGATCTCACTGGAGTACCCCGTGATGCGCCACGCGACCAATCTCGAATCGGTGCTCACCTATGAGGGGACCGTCGAGATGCACCAGTTGGTGCTCGGCAAGGCGCTCACCGGTCAGGATGCCTTCCGTTAGACCGGCATGCAGACAGGCGGACGCCTAGGGCCTTTCGTTTGGATCTTGCCGGGCTGATCCAGCGAAAGGCCCTAGCCGAGCGGGACGGTGGCCGGTCGCGGGCCTGGGCGGGAGGCCGGGGGCACCCCGGCCTCAGCTCTGGTTGAAGAAACCGTCACCGGTGATGCCGGTGGGCTCCCCGGTGACGATCTCCGTGTCGGCCGGGGTCAGCAGGAAGACCCGGGTCGCCACCCGTTCGATGGAGCCCCGCAGTCCGAAGGTCAGCCCGGCCGCGAAGTCGACGACCCGCTTGGCGTCGGAGGGGTCCATGGACGTCAGGTTGACGATCACCGGGACCCCTTCCCGGAAGTGCTCGCCGATCATGCGGGCGTCACGGAAGCTGTCCGGGGAGATGGTCGCGATCCGGCGGCCCTGCTCCTGCGCCGTTTCGGAGGCGACCCGGACTCGCGGGTCGGTGACCCACTGCTCGGCCGCTCCCGTACCCTCGGTGTACTCGTCGTCGTAGTACCGCTCGTCGTTGTCCTCGACAAGCCCCAGCCATGCGCTCGCCTTGCGTACCGATGCCATGGACGCCTCCTTTCACCGCGGTCACTTGGGGTTCCGCGTCACTATGGTCGTCCATGATGCGGATCGCGCGCCAAGGGGATAGTCGCCGCACGAGGGTTTCGTGACGGTACTGGTGCAGAAGTTGTGGCGTTTCGTCAACATTGTTCCTGAATAGGGGCCCTGAGGGGCCTTCAGGAGCCTCATATCGAAGCAAAATATGAATGTCGTGCCGGATGGGTGACCTTCGGCGCGTATGGGCTAACCGGTCAGGCGGGTACGATGCGGCCCGCACACTCGAGCTGCTTCCGAGGGATGTGTCGTGTTCGGAATCGTCAGACCCTGCACCCATCGGCTGACCGATGGTCTCAAGACGGAGTGGATGGCTCATCTCTGCGGGCTGTGCCTGGCACTTCGCTCGGACCACGGGCAGTTCGCCAGGGTCGTCACCAACTACGACGGCCTTGTCGTCTCGGTTCTGACGGAGGCTCAGACCGCCAGTCCGGCAAGGCTGCGAAGGACAGCCGGGCCGTGCCCGCTGCGGGCCATGCGTACGGCGCCCGTCGCACAGGGCGAGGGCGCGCGGCTGGCCGCCGCTGTCTCCCTGGTGCTCGCGTCGGCGAAGGTGCGCGACCACGTCGCCGACCGGGACGGGCTGCTGGCGCGCAGGCCGGTGGCGGCGGCGGCGCGCAAGGTCGCCGGGAACTGGGCGCGGGCTGGTGCGCGGACCGGCCGTGAGCTGGGCTTCGACACGGCTGTGCTGGTCGACGCCGTCGACCGGCAGACGGGCATCGAGGCGCTCGCGGGTCCCGGCACCCCGCTGCTGGCGGTGACCGAGCCCACGGAGACCGCGACAGCGGCGGCCTTCGCCCACACCGCCGTACTGGCCGGCCGCCCGCAGAACATCGTGCCCCTCGCCGAGGCGGGCAGGCTCTTCGGGCGCCTCGCCCATCTGCTGGACGCCGTGGAGGACCGGGAGGCCGACGCCCTGTCGGGTGCGTGGAACCCGCTGGCGGCGACCGGCACCTCACTGCCGGAGGCCCGGCGCCTCGCGGACGACGCGCTGCACGGCATCCGGCTCGCGCTGCGGGATGCGGAGTTCGTCGACGACAAACTGCTGCACATGCTGCTCGCGCACGAGCTCAGGCGGTCCGTCGACCGGGCCTTCGGCTCGGCCACCTGCTCGCATCAGGGGCACGGCTCCCAGCCTCCGCAGGGGAACCCGTACGGTCAGGGCCCCGCCGGCGGATCATCCGGGCAGCCAGGCCCGTACGGCCCGAATGGCTCGTACGGTCCCCATGGCGGCTCTGGCGGCTACGGCGCCCCCGGAGGGCCGGGTGGCCCCGGCGGGCAGTCCCCGCGGTTCGGCGACGGCCCGCACCGGCCGCAGCCGCGCGGCTTCTGGGCGGGCTGCGGCGCCTTCATCGGTCTGTGCTGCACCTGCAAGCTGTGCTGTGCGGAGGAGTACGAGGGGCCGTGGTCCCGCAAGAAGCGCGAGGGCTGCTGCCACAAGTGCGACGACTGCTGCTGCGGTTGCGATTGCTGCTGCCCGTGTGACGGCTGCTGAGTTCCCGTCAACGCCGGAGCATCGACATCCGGCCGGGCCGCATATGGGGTGTGAGGGACATCACACCCCGCGGGTCTTGCCGCGCCGCGGGCAGGGGCGGCCCGGTCCGGGCTGCCGCCACCTGCTCGCGGTCCGCACTCCCACCGGGGGAAACGACCGTCCGGTCGGGCCCGCTCCTGGCCGCCGGACCGCGGCGGTCCGGGCGATACCGGCCGCTTCGTCCGGTGCGCCGGGCGGCCCGGCGGGCGACGCGGAGCCCGCGTCCCAAGCGACCGAAAGGCACCCTTGCGCAGGTAGTTGACGCTACGAATACTCCCGAGCAAGCGCTTGTCAGGAGCACAGCGGAACTGGAATCCCGCGATCCCCTGCTCCACCGACTGCGCCTCACGGGCCCGTCACCCCACAGGCGGGTCCCCGATTCCCCTCTGGAGGAACGCGAAGTGAGGATCAAGCGCACCATCCCCCGCAACGGAGTGGCGAGACGTATCCGTCTGCTCGCCCTCACCACCGGCCTCGTAGCAGCCGCAGCTCTGGCCGTCCCCACCGCCAGCGCCGACGAGGCACCCGGTACGTTCAGCGCGTCACAGCTCTCCGCCGCGAGCGACGCCGTGCTGGAAGCCGATGTGGCCGGTACCGCCTGGCACATCGACCAGGCGACCGGCACCCTGGTCGTCACCGCCGACTCCACCGTCTCCCGGGAAGCGCTGGCCAGGATCAAGCAGACGGCCGGAGCCAACGCCGGTGCGCTCCGCATCGAGCGGACCCCGGGCAAGATCCGCCGACTGATCTCGGGCGGCGACGCCATCTACGCGTCGAGCTGGCGCTGCTCCCTCGGCTTCAACGTCCGCGACGGTGCGGGCAACACGTACTTCCTGACCGCGGGCCACTGCACCGACGGCGCGGGCACCTGGTACTCCAACTCCTCCCGCACCACCGTCCTCGGCCCGACCGCCGGCTCCAGCTTCCCGGTCAACGACTACGGACTCGTCCGCTACACCAACACCTCGATCTCCAAGCCCGGCACGGTCGGCAGTGTCGACATCACCAGTGCCGCCAACGCCACCGTCGGGATGTCGGTGACCCGGCGCGGCTCCACGACCGGTACCCACAGCGGCTCCGTCACCGGACTCAACGCCACCGTCAACTACGGCGGTGGGGACATCGTCTACGGCATGATCCGTACGAACGTCTGCGCCGAGCCGGGCGACAGCGGTGGCTCGCTGCGCTCCGGCAGCCGGGCCATCGGTCTGACCTCGGGTGGCAGCGGCAACTGCACCACCGGTGGTACGACCTACTTCCAGCCGGTCACCGAGGCGCTCAGCGCATACGGCGTCAGCGTCTACTGACCGCGCGACTTCCACCGGGTCCGTTCCCTTCGGCCCCGTCGGGCTTCGGCCCGGCGGGGCCGAGTGCTGCCGGACGGCCGACGGAGCGGCCCCGTGAGGTGGCTCCATCAGCCGACCGGTGTCCCATTCGGGGGACAGGGGCTCGACGTCTTGCGTTGATTTGAGAGGATGTCAGAACGGTCGCGCAGCGTTGGGTCTTTCTGGGGGGTTCGATCTTGAAGCGCATCGGAGTGACCGGCCACCGGAACATCCCGCCCGAGGCCATGTCCCATGTCCGCGCCGCCATCCGCACCCTGCTGTGCGGACACAGCGGCTCCCTGGAAGCACTGTCCAGCCTGGCGGCCGGAGCCGACCAGATCTTCGCCGGCATCGCCCTCGAATGCGGTGCGGAACTCACCGTCGTCATTCCGAGCGGCGACTACGAGGAGGACTTCGACCAGCCGGACGAACTGGCCCGGTTCCGCGACCTGCGCAGTCTGGCCAGCCAGGAGATCCGGATGGCGTTCGACCACTCCACCGACGAGGCCTACTACGCCGCCGGAGCCTATATCGCCGACAACTGCGACCGGCTGCTCGCCGTCTGGGACGGTTTGCCCGCCCGGGGTCTCGGCGGCACCGGCGACATCGTGCGGTACGCGCGGCGGACAGGCACGCCGGTCACCGTCATCTGGCAACCCGGCGTGCGACGCGCCTGACCCGGGTCGGCGGACCGTCAACTGCGGTGGCGGACGAGCCAGTCCGTGTGCTGCGGTGAGACGATGCGCTCGGTCTCGTACACGGCGGACGGCCACTGCTGCTCGGTCACCGAGGTCTCCATCGCGATATGGATCGCCGCCAGGTCCTCCTCCACCAGTGAGTGGGCGGCGATCAGCGGCTGGTGGCGGCGGATCTCGCTCCAGGCCAGACACGCGGCGGCGGCGGCCGACAGCAGCCCGAGCGGCTCCGGGGAATCGGTGACCGCGAAGGTGCGCAGGATCCCGAAGAGCAGGGCCAGCAGGGTGAGCAGCCCGATGGTCACCTGCCACAGCAGGGTGGCGCGGCGGGAGACCTCCATGCGGCGGTGGTACCAGTTGCGCTGCTCGATCAGCCGGTCCCGTACGTAGGTCTCCTTGCGGGCGTTGAAGCCCTTCTCCCGCAGCAGCCGCATCGGTGTGGTGATGAGCTCCGCACCGGCCGCCGCATCCCCGGACGCACGCGGATCCACCCAGCCGACCTTCTTCAGCTCCGCCAGTCCCTCTTCCAGGCGGGTGACGAACAGCCGGTCGGGATCAGGGGAGTCCGAGTCGAAGGGGGCGCCGTGGACGGCGTACCGCCAGCACATCGAGCGGATGAACTCCGCGGCGGACCGGTTGAGTTGCCAGTGCGACTTTGCTCGCTGGCGAGAGCCGCGGAAGCTGACCACCAGCACCCCCGCGTATGCCAACACGCTGAGCAGTCCCATGAGTTGGAAGGAGGTGCCGATCGCGCCACGCCAGGGGAGCGCGGCCAGGGCGGCACCCAGGACGAGGAGCAGCAGCTGCAGCCGGGTGCCGTTGACGGCCTCGCGCTGGCGGGAGATGGCCGTCTCGTCGGTTCGGTGGAAGAGAACCGGCAGATCAGCGTTTCGGAAGACCATACTTTGCAGATGTCCGGGAACCCCGGTCATGCGTACCCCCCTCGGCGGATTTGGCTTCACTCTTTCGATGGAATGGCTTGTTCCGTTCGGAGTGGGGAATACTTGCGCCACGCATTTGCCATAGATGCACGTGACGAGTTGCTGTGGGTGGCCATGAGAGTAAAGTCGTGCCGCCGACACTGCAACGGTGCGGCGCTCTGTATTAGCACGAGATGACCTAGGACGGCCGTCGTGACCTTCCAGACCTCAACCGCCTTCGCCGCAGCGAAGAAGAATCGTGTGCCCGTGACCGAGATCGACGTCCACGGCGCCGACGCTGTCAGGAAGCTGGGCCGTGTGCGTCCCGCTTCTGTCGGCAGGACCGATCGGGTGCCGAGCTTCAACTCCGCTCTCTGAGTATGTACTCCAGGCCCTCGGCCTGACCCTAGACTGGTGGAATGACAGGACCGTTGGTCCCATTCCGTGAGATCGTCCTCAAGGTGCACAGCAGGTGCGATCTCGCATGTGACCACTGCTATATCTACGAACACGCAGATCAGAGCTGGCGCACACGCCCTAGGACAATCTCTGACGACGCGATTGACTGGACGGCTCGGCGACTGGCCGAGCACGCCAAGACCCATGCACTACCCTCCGTGACAGTGATCCTGCACGGAGGGGAGCCGCTGCTGGCGGGTCCCGCCCGGCTACGACGGATCTGCGAGGAGCTGATCTCCGCCCTCGACGGCGTCGCCGCGCTCGATCTGAGAATCCACACCAACGGTCTCCAGCTGAGCCCCCGCTATCTCGACCTCTTCGACGAGTTCGGTGTCAGGGTCGGCATCTCGCTCGACGGTGACAGGGCCGCCAACGACCGGCATCGCCGTTTCGCGGACGGCCGCAGCAGCCACCCCCTGGTGCTGAGGGCTGTGGAGTTACTCCACCAGGACCGCTATCGCCATCTCGACCTCGGTCTCCTCTGCACCATCGATGTGCGCAACGACCCGGTGGCCGTATACGACGCGCTCATGGAGCTCGATCCACCGCGGATCGACTTCCTGCTGCCGCATGCCACCTGGGACGAACCGCCCCTGCGGCCCGGCGGTTCGCCGACCGCCTACGCCGACTGGATCCTCACGGTCTTCGACCGCTGGAACCGCCGGCGCAGACCCGTCCCCGTCCGGCTCTTCGAATCGGTGCTCTCCACGCTCTCCGGGGGCTCCAGTCTCACCGAGTCACTCGGCCTCGCGCCCACCGACCTCGTCGTGGTGGAGACCGACGGCACCCTGGAGCAGGTCGACTCGCTCAAGAGCGCCTACGAGGGCGCGGCGTCCACCGGATTCACCGTCTTCGACCACTCCCTGGACGAGGTCGCGGCCCATCCCGGTATCCGCGCCCGCCAGCTCGGACTGGCCGGTGTCAGCGAGACCTGCCGCCAGTGCCCGGTCGTACGCTCCTGCGGCGGCGGCCTCTACACCCACCGGTACCGGAGCGGCAGGGATTTCGACAACACCTCGGTGTACTGCACCGATCTGGAGGCGCTCATCCGCGGCATCGAGCGCCGCACCGCCGCCGGGTCCGCATCGCCCGCGGTGACGGACCCCGCGGCGCTGCGTACCGAGCAGTACGAGCTGGCCTGGCTGCTGCTCGCGGGGCTCCATGACGCGCTGGCCGGACGCGGTGACAAGGGCTGGGCCCGTGCCTGGGAACTCATGGAAGCCGTCGAGCACTCCGACGGACTCGGGTTCGACGAGGTGCTGGCCCATCCGTACACCGCGAGTTGGCTGCACGAGGCCCTGGATGCCCTCGAGCAGGGGCGGCCGGGTGCGGCCGGCGGTACGGCCCCGGCGGCCCGGCTGTCCGCGTCGGTCGCCGCGGCCGTCGTACGGGGCGGCCAGGAGCTGTCCGTCCCGGTGCCGTACGAGCACGGCGTCCTGTATCTGCCGACGCTCGGAGAGCTCCGTCTGTCCGGAGCCGAGGAGCGCGGCACCGTGCGGGTGCGCGCCGTCGAGAAGGGCTTTCTGGTGCGGATCGCGGGCGACGAGCGCCGGGTCACGAACCCGGCCGAACCCGCCGCCGACTGGCGGCCGGTGCGCCGCTCGGGCCGGTGCGCCGAAGCGGTTCCGGACCTCGCGATCGACGACCTCGATCCGTACCGTGACTGCTTCGGGGTAACCGCCGTGCCCAGGCTCGGCCATGACGAGGCCGCCGAGTGGACCGGGCGGCTCGCGGCAGCCTGGAGCCTGCTGCGTGAGCGGGCGCCACGGCAGGCGGAAGCCGCGGCAGCCTGTCTGACCACGCTCACGCCGCTAGCCGGCCAGGAGCCCGTGGTGGGCCGGCACGGTCTCGGCGCCCTCGGGCTGCCGCTGCGCGCGGACGTCCCACAGCTTGCTCTCGCGCTGCTGCGGGGCCATCGCAGAGCGCGCTTCCAGGCCTTGCGCGAGGTCACCGACCTGTACGCGCAGGACGGCTGGTGGAGCCACCCGGCGCCGTGGACGGACGCCCCGGTGCCCGTTTCCGAACTGCTGGCCGGGACGTATGAACGAGCCGGTCTCGCGGGGTTCGACCCTGACGCCGCCGAGCAGGCGCTGCGGGCGCTCACCACCCTGGAGCGTGCCGCCGAACTGACCGTCAGCGGGAAACGCCTGCTGACGCGGCTGGAAGAAGAGCTGGGGGAAGAGGTGAACCGTGACCTGTGCCGTGTATGAACGGGTCGGGCTTGCGTACGACCTCGCGCGGTTGGGGATCGAGGCAGGTGATGTGGTCCTCGTCCACGCGGCTCTCGGCGGTACCGGACTTGGCGCCGCGATCGTACGGGACGCACTGCTCACGGCGGTGGGCCCGGACGGCACCGTGGTCGTACCGGCCTTCACCGCCGAGAACTCCGACACCTCCACCGCGTATCTGCGCCGGGTGACCGGTATGACACCCACTCAGGCGGCGGCCTTCCGGGCAGAGATGCCCGCCTTCGATCCCGCCACCACACCCTGCACGGGTGTGGGCCGTTTGGCCGAGTGCCTGCGCAGCACTCCCGGGGCCGTCCGCAGCGCCCATCCCCAGGTCTCGTTCGCCGCGCTGGGCAGCCGTGCGGCCGAGCTGCTCTCGGCACATCCGCTGGAATCGCATTTCGGCGAGGATTCCCCACTGGCCGCCCTGTACCGGGCCCAGGCCCGGGTGTTGATGATCAATGTGGGGTTCTCCGTGTGCACCGCCTTTCATCTGGCGGAGTATCGCGTTGGTTCGCCGCTGCGGAGTTATCGCTGTGTGGTGCGCGGTACGGACGGCCGCCCGGAATGGACCGAATACAAGGACGTCTCGCTGGACGACAGTGATTTCGAATGTATCGGAGACGCGTTCGATAAGGGTCGGGTGCAGAACGGACAAGTGGGAGGAACGAATGCGCGATTGTTCTCGATCAAGGAAGCCGTGGATCACGCTGTGCTGTGGATGACCGAAAAGCGGCGCTGATTGACTGACGGTGAGGGGATGGAGCGCCGTCAGCTCCGGAATGATTGATTCGCTCACACTCCGACGAACCTGGGAGTGCGAGTGCTCACACAGGACCAGGACGGGGGTCGTGTGCACGCGTCATCGCAGCAGCGAGCGGCGGACCATCGGCCGTACTTCTTTTTGAGCTACGCGCATACACCGCGGTACGGGCCCGGGGGCCCCGACCCCGATATGTGGGTCGAGCGCCTCTTCCGCGATCTGTGCGGCCATGTGATGGCCATGACCGATCTGCCGGCCGGTGCGCCCGCCGGCTTCATGGACCGGGAGATACGCTCGGGCGAGGGGTGGTCGGAGCGGCTCGGCGAGGTGCTCGCCACCTGCCGGGTCTTCGTACCGCTCTTCTCGCCCCGCTACTTCGCCAGTGAGATGTGCGGCAAGGAGTGGTACGCCTTCGCCCAGAGGGCCATCTACCACCAGGCCAAGAGCAACCGGCCCGCCGAGGCCATCGTGCCCGCACTGTGGGTACCGGTACCGCCCCAGCAACTCCCGGGTCCCGCCGAGAGACTGCAGTTCAACCACCGCGCGTTCGGCGACCGTTATGTCACCGACGGCCTCTACGGGCTCATCAAACTCCGCCTGTTCGCCGAGGAGTACGAGCGTGCGGTCTACGAACTCGCCAAACGCATCGTCAGCGTGGCCGACACCGCGGGCGTTGGTCCCAGCCGGCCGCTCGACTACCGCCAGGCCCCGAGCGCCTTCGGCACACCGCGCCCGTCCGAACCGCGCAGCACCGGACCCCGCCCCATCAAGGTGACGATCGCCGCCCCCACCCGGCACGATGTGCCGAACGGCCGCGACCCCGCGTACTACGGCGACATGCCGCAGGACTGGAACCCGTACCACCCGGAGTCCGCCAGACCCATCGCGTACATCGCGCAGGACCTGGTCCGCTCCCTCAACTACCAGGCCACCATCACGTCGTTCGACCATGACGCGGCACCGCTCGACGCCAAGCAGCCGCCGACCCAGCCCGAGCTGCTGCTCATCGACCGCTGGGCGCTGGAGGACGAGGAACGGTGCGCACGCCTCGCGGCGTTCGACGCCGAGCACCGCCCCTGGGTGAGCGTGGTCGTCCCCTGGAACCGCGACGACCACCAGAGCCGGGCCGCCGACGCCGAGCTGACCGCCAGACTGGAAGCCACCCTGCCCACCAAACTCAGCCAGGGCCGCGCCGCCTGCCGCGCCGCCGCCCGAGGGCTGCCCAGTATGGAGGCCTTCGGCCAGATCCTGCCCCAGGTGGTGGAGGCCGCCGCCCAGCAGTACCTCAGACACGCACAGGTCTATCCGCCCGCCGGCGGCAGCCACACCGAACGGCCCCGGCTGCGTGGCCCGATGGCCGCCGAGTACGCCACCACGCAGTTCATACCCGACATGCTCGACCGTGCGCCCGATGCGGAGGACCCGGATGACAGTCAGTCGTGACGGACGCATCGTCACCTTCTACTCCTACAAGGGAGGCACCGGCAGGACGATGGCCATGGCCAACACGGCCTGGATACTCGCCGCCAACGGCAAAAGGGTCCTCGCCGTGGACTGGGACCTGGAGGCACCCGGACTGCACCGGTTCTTCCACCCCTTCCTCGACCCGTCCACACTCGGCGCCACCACCGGTGTCATCGACCTGATCACCGAATACGCCTGGGCCGCGACCAGCCCCGTGCAGCGCCCCGACGACTGGCACCGCGACTACGCGCGCATCCAGCCGCACGCGGTCTCGCTCACTCCCGAGAACCTCGGCTGGGAGTTCCCCGACGGCGGCACACTCGACTTCGTCTCCGCCGGAAAGCAGAACCGCGAGTACTCGGCGACCGTCTCCACCTTCGACTGGGACAACTTCTACGACCGCCTCGGCGGCGGGCACTTCTTCGACGCACTGCGCGACGACATGAAGGCCAACTACGACTACGTCCTGATCGACAGCCGCACCGGGCTCAGTGACATCGCCGACATCTGCACCGTCCACCTCCCGGACATCCTGGTCGACTGCTTCACCCTCAGCGACCAGTCCATCGACGGCGCGGCGGCCGTCGCCCGCCAGATCGACGAGCGCTACGGCGGCCGGGGCATCCGGATCCTGCCCGTGCCCATGCGTATCGACGAGGGCGAGAAGGAGAAGGCGGACGCCGGACGGGCCCTCGCCCGGCTGAAGTTCGACCGCTTCCCGACCGGACTCTCCGGCGAGGAACTCACCTCCTACTGGGGCGCGGTGGAGATCCCGTACCGGCCCTACTACGCCTACGAGGAGACCCTGGCCACCTTCGGTGACGAGACGGGACTCACCAACTCCCTGCTCTCCGCCTTCGAACGGCTCACCTCCGTGATCACCGCGGGCCGGATCACCGGCATGCCCGCGGTCAGCGAGGACGTCAGGCTGCGGATCAGGGACGCCTTCACCCGCCGACGCCCCGCCCTGCCCGCCGATCTCTTCCTCAGCTACGTCGCCGAGAACCGGATGTGGGCCGACTGGATCGAGTCCGTCCTCGTCCGGGCCGGCTTCCGTGTGGTGCCGCGCGATGTCTCCGCCGAACCCTCTCCGGACGACAGCGCCGCCCAGCTCGCCGAGACCGCCGCGCGCACCGTTGTGCTGCTCTCCAGCGCCTACCTCAAATCCGCGCGTGCCATGGCGGTCTGGGAACGCGCCGCGTCCGAGGACCCCGGCGGCGGACGGCGCCATCTGCTGCCGGTGCGCGTGGGCGACGTACGCCTGACCACTCCCTACATCGACCGCAATCCCGTCGACCTCTTCAGGCTCGACGAGGTGCACGCCACCACGGCCCTGCTGCGCGCCCTCGACCGCCCGGTGCAGCTCGCCGACGGGGTATCACCCGGGCCGCGCTTCCCCGGCACCGTGCCCAAGATCTGGAACGCGCCGCCGCGCAACCCCGGGTTCACCGGCCGCTCCGTGGTCCTGGAGCGCATGCGCGACCAGCTCGGCGGCGGGATGGCCGTGGTCCTGCCGCAGCCGCAGACGCTCTACGGACTCGGCGGCGTCGGCAAGACCCAGGTGGCGCTGGAGTACGTACACCGCTTCATGGCCGACTACGACCTGGTGTGGTGGATCTCCTCGGAACAGCCCGACGATGTCATCGCCGGGCTCGCCGAACTCGCCGTCCGGCTCGGTGCCCAGGGCGGCGAGGACATGGCCGCCGCCTCCCAGGAGGCAGTCGACCTGCTGCGGCGCGGTGTGCCCTCCGCGCGCTGGCTGCTGGTCTTCGACAACGCAGACGACCCCGAGCAGCTCAAGCGCTTCTTCCCGACCGGCGGACACATCCTGGTCACCTCCAGGAACCAGACCTGGTCCCAGTACGGCGACGCGCTGCCCGTGGACGTGTTCCTGCGCGAGGAGTCCATCGAGCACCTCCGCCGCCGCGCCCCCGGACTCACCGCACAGGACGCCGACCAGGTCGCCAGTGCGGTGGGCGACCTGCCGCTCGCCGTCGAGCAGGCCGCCGCCTGGATCGCGGAGACCGCGACCCCTGTCACCGCGTATCTGGAACGCCTCAGCCAGCAGGCCTCCAGCGTTCTCGCGCTCAACCAGCCCGCGGGCTACCCGGAGCCGGTCGCGGCGACCTGGAACGTCTCCATCGAGCGGCTCAAGGAACGCTCACCCGCCGCCGTACGGCTACTCCAGCTCTGCGCCTTCTTCGCACCCGAGCCCATCTCGGCGAACCTCCTCTACAGCAAGGAGATGATCGAGGCTCTCAAGCCCTATGACGCGTCCCTCCAGGAGAAGCTGGTCCTGGGCCGGGTCATCCGGGAGATCGGCCGTTTCGCCCTGGCCAAGGTCGACCAGGTCTCCAACTCCATCCAGGTCCACCGGCTGGTGCAGGCCGTGATCCGGTCCCAGCTCAGCGAGCAGGAGCAGATGGACGCGCGCCACGCCGTCCACCGGATCCTCGCCGGCGCGCGACCCGACGACGACGAGCCGATCGACAACCCCGAGACCTGGGCGCGGTTCAGCACCATCTGGCCGCACCTCGCCCACTCCGAGGCGCGTTACTGCAAGGAGCCGGAGACCCGCAGGCTGCTCATCGACCGGGTGCGCTACCTGTGGAAGCGGGGCGACTGGCAGACCGCGGGAGAGCTCGCCGAGGACCTGCGGGACTCCTGGCGAGAGATGCTGGGCAACGACGACCTCCAGTATCTGTACCTCCGCTTCCACCTCTCCAACATCTTCCGCTCCCAGGGGCGCTACACGGATGCCAGGGAACTGGACGAGGTGACCCTGGAGCGGCAGCGGGCCGTGCTCGGTCACTCCCATCCGCACACCTACATGACCACGTCCGGTCTGGCGATGGACCTGGGCGCGCTCGGCGAGTACGGCAGGGCGATGGAGCTGGCCACCGAGGCGCACGACGGCTTCAGCCAGATCTTCCACGAGTCCCATCCGCGTACCCTGGCCGCCGCCAACAACCTCGCCCTGAACCTGCGGATGGTCGGCCACTACACCCGCGCCCGCGAACTCGACCAGGACGTCTTCGACCGGCGCACCGAGGTGCTCGGCCCCGAACACCCCTACACCCTGTCGTCGGCCACCTCGCTCGCCCGCGATCTGCGTGAGGTCGGGCACTACGAGGACTCGGTGACCCTGCTGGCGCGCACCTACGAGGTGTACAAGCAGAGCCTCGGCCGGGCCTTCCCCGGCACCCTGGCCGCGGCCAAGAGCCTCGCCGTCTCGCTGCGCAGGGCGGGACGGCTGGAGGACGCGCGGCGGCTCACCACGGCCACCCGCAACCGCTACCGCGCCAAGTACACGTACGCCCACCCGGACTCACTGGCCTGCGATCTGAACCTGGCGGCCGACCTGTTCGCCGCCGGGGAGCCGGTCGCGGCCAGGGACCTGGCGCAGGAGGTGGTCGACCAGTACGTCGAGGCGCCGGGCGCGGAGCATCCGTACACCCTCGCCGCGATCAACAACCTCGGTATCTACCACTGGGGCTGCGGCAATCCGGATCGTGCGGAGGATGTGCTCCGCCGTACCGTCCGGGAGATGACCGGTGTCCTCGGTCCCGCCCATCCGCACACCCTGTTCTGCACCGTCAACCTCGCCAACGCCCGTGCCGACCAAGGAGAGTACGAGGAGGCGCTGGTCACCGAGCGGCGTGCGCTCGGGAAGCTCCGTGAAGTCCTGGGTGTCCACCACCCGGAGACGCTCGCCGTCGCCTCCAACATGTCCGTGACACTCGGCGCGCTGGGACGCAAGGACGAGGCGGCGGTGCTGCGCGCGGAGACCGTCGAGGAGTTGGGAAGGCTGCTCGGCGACGATCACAACATGACGCGCATCGCCAGGGAGGAGCGGCGGATCCACCGGGATCTGGAGCCACTCGCGGTGTGACACGGGGCCCTGTGGCGTGGCAGCCCATGCCACAGGGTCTCCCGGCCGAAGGCCCTCAGCGATCAGACTCCAGCAGCCAGGTGAGGATCCCGGGCAGGGCGTGCAGCGCGTCGAAGTGGGCGGCGGTCGGTTCCAGTACGGCCGTCGCACCCGGAATGCGCTGGGCGAGCCAGCGCGAGTGGCCGACCGGTGAGAAGACGTCCTTTTCACCGTGCCAGAGCAGCACGGGTGGCTTGATGTCGGCAGGGTCGAAACCCCACGGGCTACAGAAGGCGAGAGCGTCGTCGATCCAGCCGTACGCCGAAGTGCGCAGCGCTTCCTGGTAGTTGCGCAGCAGCATGGTCCGGACGCCGGCGTCCGCGACCACCATACGGTCGGAGTCGGTCAGTTCTCTCCGTAGGTCGTCAAGGAGCTTGACCGGGTCCCTGCGGATCTCGTCCGAGCGCATGATGAAGCGCTCCGTCAGCCGGTCCGGGTCTGTGGAGGCCGTCGAGTACTCCAGGACGTTGGACGCGGCCATGCCCTCGAACCAGTCGAGCCCCTCCGCGTCCCGCGGGGCCAGAGTGACAAGAGCCGCTGCTCTGGTCACCCGGTCGGGCATCAGCGCGGCACAGGCCAGTGCATGCGGCGCGCCACCGGAGCGGCCCACCACGGCGAAGCGGTCGAGCCCGAGGGAGTCGGCGATCGCCCGGACGTCCTCCGCGACGTCGGCCACACTGCGGCCCGGCAAACGGTCCGAACCGCCATATCCCGGGCGGTCGTACGCGATGAGCTGCATTCCGCGCTGGTACAGCACCATGCCCCGGGGGGCCGGGCCCAGCCTGCTGCCCGGAGTGCCGTGCAGCAGGAAGACGGGTCTGCCCCGGGGATCCCCGAGTCGCTCCACCATCAGGTGCCGCCGCCCGTCCGAGGCGCGCATGCGACGTCGCAACCCCCGCCTCCTTCGCTATGGGCACGTCGGTCCGTGTATCGGGCCGTATGTGCTGGGTGCAGCCATACTGTCCTGGCATTCCCCTCCCTGACGGTGAATACCCATCAGCCGACCGGAAACAGTTCGGCGGGCGGCGTTGATTTCAGGACAGGAGTAGTCCTTACGGGCCGTTCATCGAAAGATTGCAACGCGTGTTCGCAAAAGGAACGGGTGGGTGATGTTCGGGGGTTGTGAACGAACTCGGGGCGCGTTCGGTCGGTCATGTGTGCGTCCTGAAGTCGACCTTGTGGGTTACCGGCCGGTTTCGGAATAGTGGGCGCCTCATCCTCCGTGCACGACCACCCCACTTGACCGTGCGCGGCCCCCACAGGAGGTCGACTGTTGAAGCACCGCCGCATATCCCGGAAGCGCGCGACCATGGCGGGTGGCGCCGTCGTGGCGCTGGTCGCCGCCGGAATCACCTTCCAGACTGCGAATGCCAGTGAGGAAGCCCCGAAGCCCACCCTCAAGACCCTGTCGGTGACGGCGGCCGGAAACCTCGCCTCGACGCTGGTCGAGGACCTCGGTGGCGACACGGCCGGCGCGTACTACGACGCCGAGGCCAAGGCCCTGGTGATGAACGTGGTCGACGAGGAGGCGGCCGAGGCCGTGCGCAAGGCGGGCGGCAAAGCCAGAATCGTCCAGAACACCCTGGCCGAGCTGAAGTCGGCCCGCAAGACGCTGACCGACCGCGCCACCATCGCCGGTACGTCGTGGGCCACCGACCCGGTGACCAACAAGGTGGTCGTCACCGCCGACCGTACGGTCAAGGGCGACGAGTGGGCCAAGCTCCAGGCGGTCGTCAAGGGCCTCGGCGAGAAGGCGGAGCTCAAGAAGTCGGCGGGCGAGTTCAAGAAGTACATCGCCGCCGGTGACGCCATCCACAGCGGCGGCGGACGCTGCTCGCTGGGCTTCAACGTCGTCAAGGACGGCGAGCCGCACTTCATCACGGCCGGCCACTGCGGTGAGACCGGCAGCGAGTGGTCCGAGTCCGAGGGCGGCCCGGCGATCGGTTCGATGGTCGACTCGCAGTTCCCCGAGAACGACTTCGCCCTCGTCAAGTACAGCGGCGACACCGAGCACCCGAGCGAGGTGAACCTCTACGACGGCACCACGCAGGAGATCGCCAAGGCGGACGAGGCGACCGTCGGCATGAAGGTGACCCGCAGCGGCTCCACCACCCAGGTGCACGACGGCGAGGTCACCGGCCTTGACGCCACCGTGAACTACGGCGACGGCCAGGTCGTCAACGGCCTCATCCAGACCAACGTCTGCGCCGAGCCCGGCGACAGCGGCGGCGCCCTCTTCTCGGGCGACTCCGCGATCGGCCTGACCTCGGGCGGCAGCGGCGACTGCTCTGCCGGCGGTGAGACCTTCTTCCAGCCGGTCACCGAGGCGCTCCAGGTCTTCGGCGCGGAGATCGGCTGACCGAATCGCATGACCGCCGGAGCCCGGGCCGCCCTCAGGGGTGGCCCGGGCTCGCTGCGTTCTCAGGTGCGTTCGTCCGCTCCGGTGTGTCCTTCCCACGCAGGGCCTGGCGTACCGCCCAGAGCACCGACACCAGGGGGACGGCCACGATCGCGCCGATCACCCCCGCGGCGATGGCCCCGCCGACGACGGTGAGCGCCACCACCACCGGGTGCAGCCGGACGGCCCAGCTCATCACGATCGGGTGCAGCACATGCCCCTCGATCTGCCCGATGACCACGATCAGCCCGACGACGACGGCCGCGATGACCGGGCCGTTGGCCGCCAGGGCCACCACCGCCGCCACGGCGAGCGCGATGGGGGAGCCGATCAGTGGAATGAAGGCGGCGAAGAACTCAAGCAGCGCCAGGGGTACGGCGAGCGGCACTCCGATGAGGGAGAGCGCCACCCCCACGAGTACCGCGTTGGTCGCCGCCACCAGCACGATGCCGTGGGTGTATCCGGTGAAGGTTCGCCATGCGGCATGGCCCGCCAGTGCCACCCGGTCCTGGACGGACAGCGGTAGCTGGGCGCAGAACCAGGCCCACTGCCGGTCGCCCGAGTGCAGGAAGAACACCGCGCAGAACAGCCCGAGTGCCAGCGTCGTCAGTACCTCCACCAGTCGTCCGGCTCCGCTGAGGGCCGTGCTGGCGAGCATGGAGCGGTGTTGGGACAGAAGTCGCTTGATGCGCGACTGGACGTCCGTGAGCGCCTCCGGGTCCAGTCCGATCGGCGACCGCTCCAGCCAGTGCCGGATCCTGCCGATCCCGTCACCGAGCTCCCGCTGAAGGGAGTCCCACTCCCTGGCGACCGTCTCGCCGACCAGCGCCAGGATGCCGAATACGACGATCACGCTGCCGATCAGCGTGAGGGCGACGGCGAGCGGCCGGGGCAGCACCCTGGCCAGCAGATCGGTCGCCGGCCGCAGCACCGCCGTGCCGACCAGCCCGAGGAAGACGGCCACGGCGAGCTCGTGGAAGCGCCCGAGCGCCGAGAAGACCGCGTAGACCACGACGCCGACGGCCAGTAGCCGCCAGCAGTAGGCGGCGGCGGTGCGCAGGGCGGGGGTGACCGGGGGCTCGCCGCCCGGGGCGGGGCGCGCCGGGCGTACGGGACGGCGTGCCGTGTGCGGCGGCCGGTGCCGTCCGCTGCCCTGCCGCGTGGCGGATCGCCTCGGCATCTGCCGTCACCACCTCCTGGTACGCCCCGACTCGTACCACGTCGGTGGGGGAGCCCAACGCCTCCGGTCCGACATTCCCCCCGATGGCACCCCCCGGTGCGCCCGTACTGGTGTGCCCGTGCATGGATTCGCACGGACGTTCGAAACTTGGTCTATGGTGGAGGCGAGGGGGAGGTGAGAGCGGATTGAGCCAGGAGGTGCGGATGCCCGGTTTCACGCATCTGCACACAGCGTCCGGGTTCTCCACGCGGTACGGGGCCTCGCACCCGGAGCTGCTGGCCGCACGCGCCGCCGAGCGGGGTATGGACGCGCTGGCCCTGACCGACCGGGACACCCTCGCGGGAGCCGTCCGGTTCGCCAAGGCCTGCGCCAAGGCGGGAGTGCGCCCGTTGTTCGGCACCGAGCTCGCCGTACGGGACGGTGGGAACGCCGTACGACGGGACGGGGAGAGCGGGAAGCGCGGAGAGGCGGACGGCCGGGCCGCCCGCCGGCGCACCCCGGTGCGTGGCGGTGCCTTCATCGATGAGTCGACTCCCCGGGTCGTCTTCCTCGCCCGCGCCGGTGCGGCCGGCTGGGCGGAGCTCTGCCGGCTGGTCACCGCCGCCCATGCCACCGCCGCCGATGGTCTGCCCGCCCTCGAACGGGACGCCTTGGGGGAGTCCGCGGACGGGGTCACCGTGCTGCTCGGTCCCGGTTCCGAGGTCGGCGCGGCGCTCGCCGCCGGCCGCCCCGACCGGGCCGCCCGGTTGCTCGTCCCCTGGCGGGAGCGCTACGGGGACACTCTGCGGCTCGAAGCCGTACACCACGGGGTCACGGGTACCGGCCCGGGCTCGCTGCGGCTCGCCGCCCGTACCGCCGGCTTCGCGGCCGAGCAGGGAGTCCGGGTCGTGCTGAGCAACGCCGTACGGTACGCCGACCCGGGCCAGGGTCCGGTCGCGGACGTCCTGGACGCGGCCCGCAGGCTCGTCCCGGTCGATCCGTCCAGAGGCCTGGACAGCGGGGAACGATGGCTCAAGGGGCCGGACGGGATGTACCGCGCGGCCGAGCGGATCGCCGAGGCGGCCGGATGGCGGCGGGACGCGGCACACCGGCTGCTCACCGCCACGGAGGAGACCGCCGCCGAGTGCCTGGTGGACCCCGAGGACGATCTGGGCATGGGGTACGCCTACTACCCGGAGCCGCATCTCGTCGGTGCCGAGCGGCGCACGGCGCAGCGGGTGCTCGCCTCCCGGGCCGCGGCGGGGATGGTGCTGCGCGGATACGACCGGGGCCCCGAAGCCCGTACCTACTGGGAGCGCATGCACTCCGAACTGGACGTCATCGCCGCCCACGGCAATGCCACCTATTTCCTGACGGTCGCCCAAGTGGTCGATGACGTAAGGAAGATGGGTATCAGAGTGGCAGCGCGCGGCTCCGGGGCCGGCTCTCTGGTGAACCATCTGCTCGGCATCGCCCAAGCCGATCCGGTCGAGCAGCACCTGCTGATGGAGCGCTTCCTGTCCAAGCGCCGGTTCGTACTGCCCGACATCGACATCGACGTCGAGTCCGCGCGCCGTCTGGAGGTCTACCGTGCGATCATCGACCGCTTCGGCGCGGAGCGGGTCGCCGCCGTCGCCATGCCCGAGACCTACCGGGTGCGGCACGCGATCCGGGATGTGGGTGCCGCACTGAGCATGGACCCGGCCGAGATCGACCGGCTCGCCAAGGCGTTCCCGCATATCCGCGCCCGTGATGCCCGCGCCGCGCTGGCGGAACTGCCCGAACTACGCGAGGTGGCCCGGGAATACCGGCCGGACGGCGGCAGGCACGGCAGACTCTGGGAGCTTGTCGAAGGGCTGGACGCGCTGCCGCGCGGAGTGGCCATGCATCCGTGCGGGGTGCTGATCTCGGACGCCTCGCTGCTCAGCCGTACGCCCGTGGTGCCGACCAGCGGCCTGGTCCCGCACGGCTCGCAGGCTCCGCAAGGTCCACGGGGACCGAAGGAACCACGGGGCCTCCCGGGTGGGCCGGGGGGCGGCACCCCCTTTCCCATGTCGCAGTTCGACAAGGACGACGTCGAGGACCTCGGGCTGCTCAAGCTCGATGTGCTGGGCGTACGGATGCAGTCGGCGATGGCCCATGCCGTGGCCGAGGTCGAACGGGCGACCGGGCACCGGATCGACCTGGACGACCCCGCGCAGGTGGTACCGGACGATCCGGCGACCTACCGGCTGATCCGTTCCGCCGAGACGCTGGGCTGCTTCCAGATCGAGTCCCCAGGCCAGCGCGACCTCATCGGCAGACTGCAGCCCGCGGACTTCCACGACCTGGTGGTCGACATCTCGCTGTTCCGGCCGGGGCCGGTCGCCGCCGACATGGTGCGGCCGTTCATCGAGGCCAGGCACGGGCGCGCGCCGGTCCGCTATCCGCACCCGGACCTGGCGGGGCCGCTCGGGGAGACCTACGGGGTCGTCGTGTTCCACGAGCAGATCATCGAGATGGTGGACATCCTGACGGGATGCGGGCGGGACGAGGCCGACCGGGTGCGCAGGGGGCTCTCCGATCCCGAGTCGCAGGGGCGGATCAGGGTGTGGTTCGCGCGGGAGGCGGAACGCAGGGGATATACGGCCGAAGTGACCGCGCGGGCCTGGGAGATCATCGAGGCGTTCGGTTCCTACGGGTTCTGCAAGGCGCACGCGGTGGCCTTCGCCGTGCCCACGTATCAGTCGGCGTGGCTCAAGGCCCACCATCCGGCGGCCTTCTACGCGGGGCTGCTCACCCATGACCCCGGGATGTATCCCAAGCGGCTGCTGCTGGCGGACGCCCGGCGGCGCGGGGTGCCGGTGCTGCCGCTGGATGTGAACCGGTCCGCGGCCACTCATCGCATCGAACTGGTGTCCGATGGCAGTGGTGGTGGTGACGGCGGGGTGTGGGGTCTGCGGCTGGCGCTCGCCGATGTGCACGGAATCAGCGAGGCGGAGGCCGCCCGGATCGAGGCAGGCCAGCCGTACGCGTCCCTGCTGGACTTCTGGGAGCGCGCACATCCCGGGCGGCCCGTGGCGGAACGGCTCGCGCAGGTGGGCGCGCTCGACGCGTTCGGTGCCAACCGCCGCGACCTGCTGCTGCATCTCGCCGAACTCCACCGTACGCAGCGGGGATCGGCATCCCACGGCCGCAGTGGTCAGCTTCCGCTGGGCGGCGGTCGCGGGACCGCGTCCGTCGGGCTGCCCGATCTCGACGAAGCCGAGCGGCTCAGCGCCGAGTTGAACGTACTCGGCATGGACGCGTCCCGGCATCTGATGGCGGACCACCGTGCTTTCCTCGCCGAGCTCGGTGTGACCCCCGCGAAGCGCCTGCGGGACGCCGAGCACGGTGCCACCGTGCTGGTCGCGGGGGCCAAGGCGGCCACCCAGACCCCGCCGATCCGCTCCGGCCGCCGGGTCATCTTCACCACCCTGGACGACGGCACGGGCCTGGTCGACCTCGCCTTCTTCGACGACAGCCACGAAGCCTGCGCTCACACCGTGTTCCATTCCTGGCTGCTGCTGGTGCGCGGAGTGGTCCAGCGCCGCGGCCCGCGCAGCCTGAGCGTGGTCGGCTCAGCGGCCTGGAACCTCGCGGACCTGATCGAGACGCGCCGTGAAGGGGGACTCGACGCGGTGGCGCGGCGGCTGGCCGCGAGCGGTCCGTCCACCGGCACTCCAGCCCCCGGCCGCAGCATCCGTATGTCCACCGGATACGAGATGAACGCCTGGGCCGACCTCCGCCCGGCCGGTGACAGCGCCGCCGCCCCCAGGAAGTTGTGGCACCAGAGCCCGGGGAGCGCGGGATGACGGCCCAATCATCGATCCTGTGCCTGCGGTTCCGCGTGGCAGGCGGCGACCGTCACCCGGACGAGGCCGCCTATGCCGGGCTGCTCGCGCTGCTCGGCGCGTTCACCCCTACCGTCGAGGCCCTGCCGCCGGACGGGGCTCTCGCCGATGTGCGGGGCGCGCTGCGGTACTTCGACCGGGACGCGACCGGACTGGCCGCGATGATACGGGTACGGGCGCTTGCCCTCTACGGGGCGGACTGCGTCATCGGGGCCGGCCCCAACCCGTTGCTGGCCCGGATGGCGGCACGCGAGGCCGGCCCCGGCAGGACCCTCGCCGTGGACGGCGCGGCGGAGTTCCTCACCGGACGCCCGGTCGCCGCACTGCACGGGGTCGGCCTGGCGACAGCCCGCACCCTGTGCGGATACGGACTCGACACCGTCGACCGGGTCGCCGCCGCGCCCCTGGCCGTACTCCAGCGCATCCTCGGCGCTCGCACCGGGCGGGAGGTGTACGAGAAGGCCCATGGCATCGACCGCACCTCGGTCGTCCCCCATGCCGCGGCCCGCTCCGTCGGCGCCGAACGCGCCTTCCCGCGTGATGAGTTGGACCCGGCCGGACACCGACGCGCCCTGGTCTCGCTGAGTGAGGAGCTCGGTGCCCGGATGCGTGCGGAAAGCCAGGTCTGCCGGTCCCTGAGTCTCACCGTGCGCTACGCCGACCGCACCACGACCACCAAGTCCCGTGTGTTGTACGAGCCGACCGCCCACTCGGCGTCCCTCACCGGCACCGCGTACGGACTGCTCGACGCCCTCGGCCTGCAGCGCGCCCGCGTCCGTGGCGTAGCCCTGCGCGCCGAGGGGCTGTTCCCGGCCGAGCGGGCGGCGCACCAGCTCACCTTCGACCCCGCCGACGAGAAGGCCCGCCGTATCGAGGCGGCAGCGGACCGCGTCCGCGCCAGGTTCGGCCCCCGGGCGGTCATCCCGGGCTCGCTCGCAGCGTGAGCGACGCGTCCCCGGTGGTTCGCTAAAGCCGCAGCACCATCACCAGGCGGTCGTCTCCGGGGCCGAAGTAGTCCCGGTGGCGTTCGACCTTGTCGAAACCCAGTGACTCGTATAGTTCGATGGCGGCGGCGTTGGCCGGCTCCACGGTCAGCCAGACCTCGCCCACCTCGTGCGCGCGTAATCGTTCCAGCGCCTCCGCCATCAGCCGGCGGCCGAACCCCCGGCCCCGCGAGCGGCGGTCGATTGCCAGTCCCAGGATCCAACTGCGGGACCTGTCGAGCGTCGTGCCCATCAGCACGTATCCGAGCAGTTCCCCACCGTCGTCGACCACCAGCAACTGGTCCCCGTAGACGTCGTAGAACTGGCGCAACACGAAGAAGGGATAGGCGTGTTCGGCGAAGACGTCCTGATCGAGCCGGGCCAGCGGGCTGAGGTCCTCTTCGGTGACCGGTCTCACCTGCGGTGGCCGGCCCCGGGGGGCACAGGACACCGCGGCGGCGCGCGACAGAGAACGATCTCCGGGCAGAGGAGTCATGCCACTCCCTCACGAAGGGGTCAAAGGCGCTATGTATCACCCATACGGGTGATACAGGCCGGGTGACCCGGTGCCGTGCCCGCCGGACCGCGGGCGGAGGTGGTCGGATCAAGCATTGCCCGCCTCAGCAGGACCTTCAAGGTGGGAACGGGCCTTCGACGGCCACACGCACCGACGCGCCCCCCGTGCTTCGGAAGTCTTGCGTAGTGCGGGACCTGACGGTGTTTTTCCATTACCATTGAAAGATGGTTCTGAAACCGACTGACCGTCCGGAGATCCGCGAGTCCGGGAAGCCGGAGCTCAACGACGAGGCCAACTGGAACTCGTTCGACTCCGACGCATATGTTGATCATAACTATCGCGAGCTGCGCCCTGATGACGAGCAGATCATTCGCATCGTCCGTGATTACTTCTGCGATCACTTCGAGCGGAACCCGGGGCGTCCTGATTCGGGCATTGACGTCGGCTCCGGTGCCAATCTCTATCCCGCTCTCACCCTGCTCCCCTGGTGCACCGGGATGACCCTGTTCGAGCGGGCGGAGACCAACGTCCAGTGGCTGGAGCGCCAGATCCCGCGTTACGACACCAACTGGGACGCCTTCTGGGACGTGCTGTCCGAGCGGAAGCCCTACGCGGCCATCGAGGACCCCCGACCGGCGCTGCGCCTGGCCGCCCACGTCAAGCAGGGCAACCTCTTCCACCTGCCCGAGCGGCGCTGGGGTGTCGGGACGATGTTCTTCGTGGCCGAGTCGATGTCCACCTCGCTGGAGGAGTTCCAGGAGGGCGTACGGCGATTCGCCGAGTGCCTGACTCCCGGTGCCCCCTATGCCGCCGCCTTCATGGAGGGCTCGCAGGGGTACTCGGTGGGCGACGAGTTCTTCCCCGCGTGCAGTGTCGACGCGAATGACGTACAGGACAGCCTGGCGCCGTTTACGGAAGGCGAGGTTCAGGTTTCCTCCATCGGAATTCCAGGGGATCCGCTCCGGGTCGGTTATGAAGGAATGATCGTGGCCTGCGGAAAGCGCAATTCCGCATAGCGCCGCATGGCCACCTTGATAGCCACTGCACGGTTTTGAGCCACACGGGCGATTAATTCACTTCACGCTGCCGGGCGTCAGTACGAGGGGTATGGGGGATGCAGATCAAGCCGCGCCAGCAACTGCTGGACATCTGGCGGGCCATTGCGCGCCACTCGTTCCAGGACGGTGAATGGGACTGGGGTGAATGGGGCGGGCGCAGCAGCGTCGCGGACGCCGAGCGCCTGCTCTGCCTCATGTATCCCGCCACCGAGATCCCGGCGTTCCGCCTGGATGATCCGGACACAACGGACCGTGACGTACAGGACGCGCTCAAGGACGTCGGCGGCCGGCTGGAGATCCCCGGAAAGCTCCTGACCGCGCTCGCCGAATTCATGCGCAATCACACGTCGGGCGACAAGCAGCCCAGTTTCGCGGGCGGCCACTACTACGTGTCCGGTGACGCGGAGCGTGAACTCACCAAAGAACAAAGGGAGTTGGGAGTCGTCGACTCCTTCTCCATGTCGATCACGCTGTCCCTCGCGACACTCGGCTTTCTCAAGGTCTATCTCGGCAAGCCCCGGCGCGCCGAAGTGCGGGCCCTCGCCGAGGAACTCAGATCGGCAACCGAGGCACGGCTCACCGCCGCGATGGTCAGCCTGCTCCGCTCCTTCACCATCAACGTCTTCGACGCCGACGCCCCACAGGGCCGCACGCTGTGCCGGCTCATCGGCCAGGACCAGGTCTCGGACCGGATCGTCGTCCAGCAGTTCCAGCGCCGCTTCAAGCCCCTGCGCGCGGTCCTGCGCGACCAGTTCGTGCTGGGTGTCGACATCGCCGACGGCCTCAGCGACGAGAACCAGCTCTTCGAGTGCGGCTGGGCCTGGGGCCTGGTGCAGGACGCGCCCACCGTGGAGACCAGCGAACCGATCGGGCCGCAGCCGTCGGGCATCGCCAAGCCCGTCCCGTACCTCTACTTCACCGTGGTCGCCCTCGACGGCATCCAGGACCTCTTCTCCGAGCGCACCCTCACCCTCGGTCTGCTCAACCCCGAACAGCAGCGGCTCGCCGAGGCCCTGAGACTGCGCTGGGAGATCACCCAGCAGTACTGGTCGGGCATCGCCCGCTTCGGGGACGGCGTCTGGCCCCTCGAGGACATCCCCTGGCGCACCACAGGGCAGCGGCTGGAATCGGAGTACTTCTCGCTCTGTGTGGCCGCCATCGTCGTCTACGACCTGGTCCGCAGGCGTGCCACGGACGACGACCTCACCCGCACCGTCGCGATCATGGAACGCCTCGCCGAGCGAGGGCGTGTCACCAGCCGGATGACCCAGCGGGACCGGGCGATCACACTCCACAACCCCGGTATCGAGCTGCCCCTGCAAGGCAGTGAGGCCCTCGGGCCGCCCATGCAGTGGAACATGACCGACTTCTCCGCACAGTTGCTCAAGCGCACCATCCAGCTGTGCGCGCTGTCCCGCAACGTGTCCTCGCACGACCGGCTGCTACGGCTGGGGGAGCGCATCTTCGAGCATGTGTGGCAGCGCCGGCTGCGGGTCGGGGAAGGCGCCGGCCTCTGGGACAACGTCCGTTCCGTCTACCCCGACGCACCGGAGCGCATCGGCCCGCTCTCCTGGAGCATCACCGAGCGCGTCACCGAGTGCATGGTCGCCGCGCGCCAGCTCTACACCCAGTCGCCGATCCGCAGCGCCGACCTCTCCGTACTCGCCGGTGATCTGCTCAGTGAAGCCACCCACCTCCTCGGCAGCGAACAGCTGGAACCGACCTCGGTCGCCGAGGGCTCCCGGGGTATCACTCTGAAGGGCATCGAGGTCAAACTGCGGCGGGCCCGCGAGATCATCGAAGAACAGCCGGGCACGGCCTATGCGTTGACCATCGAGGTGCTCAACCAGCTGGACACCCTCGCGCTGGCCAGGCACACCGCTTCCAGGGGAGCGTGAACGGTGCTCGTCTTCGCGGCCTCCGACAAGGGAGGCACCGGCCGCTCCGTCACCAGTGCCAATCTCGCCTACCGGCGCGCCATCGCCGGGGACAACGTCTGCTACCTCGACTTCGACTTCGGATCACCCACCGCCGCGGCGGTCTTCGACGTGCCCAGCGCCCTGCGCGGAATCGAGCACGGCGGCCTCCACTCCTACCTGAAGGGCAAGATCCCCGAGCCGGTCCGGATCGATGTATGGGCCGAGACCGAGCATGACGTGCTGCGCCACCGGCCCACCGGTTCCGGCGATCTGACCCTGCTGCCCGGCGATCTCAGCGGCGGGGAGTTCGCCGTCACCAAGGACGTGCTGCGCCGCTGTATCGATATCTTCCTCGCCCTGAACAGCGAATACGACCTGGTCGTGGTGGACCTCAGCGCCGGGCGCAGCTACGCCGTGGACATGGTCCTGGACGCCACCTCCCAGATGCGCAAGGTCAAGGCGCGATGGCTGGTCTACCACCGCTGGACCAGGCAGCATGTCATCGCCGCCGCCGGTCTTGTCTTCGGCCAGCGCGGGATCGTCTCCGGAGGAGTGGCCCGCGGGCATGACGAAGAGCAACTGCGCGGCGCCATCCGCTTCGTACGGGCTGCGGTTCCCGACCCCGAGTCGCCGCTGTGGTCCCAGGTGCCACCCGCCCAGTCCGCCTGGATGCGCATGTGCGACCAGGACCTCAACGAACTCGCCGGGGATCTCGACATCGGCTTCACCAAGGTGCTGGGCTCGATCCCGCTGGAGCCCGTGCTCCAGTGGCGCGAGCAGCTGATCACCGACGAGGACGTGCTGGCCAGCCGGATCGCCAACATGGAGACCTGGCAGGCCCTGGAGGAACTCGCCGCCAAGCTCACCGACGAAGAGTCCTGGGGGCAGCAGTGAGCGATGCCGTCTTCCGCGAGACCACCGCGGAGCCCCGCACCCAGTCCGTACCGCTGTCCCATGTCTCCCTGGAGCTGGGCCACCTGTACATGGAGGACTTCGAAGCGGGCCCCGAGCGGCTGAGTGCGCACTTCGCGCAGGTACGGCCCTGGGCCGACGCCGTACGAGGTATGGCGGCCGGAAACGGCAAGCGGGCCCGGGTGAGCACCTGCTTCCTCATCGACGACTACTTCACCCGCTTCTCCACCCCGGCGGAGCTCGTTCCCGTACTGCTGACCGAGGCCGAACGCCATGGGCTGACCATCGACTACCTGGCCCGCGAGTCAGGCTGCGCGGTGGCCGACGGCATCGGCATCGCCGAGGTAGTGGAGCACCGGCTGGTCGAGTCTCCCCCGCCCGGCAGTGACGGATCCCGCCCTCCGGTCAGGGAGATAGGGTGGCTCGCCAACGGCGAACGCACACCCGGTGTGGAATCCCTGGAAGCCATGGCCAACGTGCCATCGTGGCGCCCGCCCAGTGAGACCGCGGCCCGCCGCCACTCGGTCTTCATGGACGTGGAGCTCTGGGACGACCTCGACCAGCGCCGCACCTGGTCCTGCCCCTTTCTCGCCGCCGTCTGGCAGCTGACCAGGATGGGGCTGCTGCGCTACCGGGGCGAACCGGTGCTGCGCCCCAAGGCGTGGCCCGGCAAGGACTTCCCGTACAGCTGGGACGACCTGCCCCCGCTGATCCAGCTCAACGCGACCGCAGCGCCCTTCTGCGCCTACCGCACCTACTCCGTCCTGCCGTCCCGCTTCCTGCCCGTGGAGCACGCCGTGCGGGTCATCCTGGGGCAGGTCGAAGTCGATCCGGTCGCGTTCAGCCAGATCGCCGAGCGCTCCGCCCGCGAGGGGGTCTCGGTGCCCGACGGTGTAGCCGACCGGGCCGGATACGTCTTCTACCCGGGTCCCTGACATGGGCGTACCTGAGGAGGAGCCCAGGGAGCCCGTGCTGGTCTGCGGCGAGATCCGCACCGGTCTGCTCAGGACCCACCAGTCGCTGCCTGCGGCCGGCGCTCTGGAACTGCTGCGGCTGCGTGCCGACGAGCGGGTACGGGTCTCCGAGCGCCCCAACCTGCACGCGGTGTCCCCCGACGTCCTCACCGGAGTGGACTGCCGCCTGGCCACGGCATCCGGCGCCAAGGTGCGCGTGGTCGGCACGGTCGCCGCGCACGCCGTGCTCACCGAGGGCCGGGTGCTCCAGACCACCGCGTACTACCGTGCCCCGGCCAAAGGCCCCGAGCAGCGGCAGCCCTGGGATCACTACCTGGTCAGGCCCGGGGTGATCGAGCCACTGGGGCGGCTCCCCGCACGGGACGCGGCCGAGGCGTTTCTGACGGGCCAGCAGCGCCCTGGTGAGCTCGACCTCGGCACGATCGCGGAACAGCTGCTGGGGAACGTCATGCGCCACCCCCTGCTCGACCAGTCGCCTCCCTTCAAGTCCGGCCGGACCAGGCTGCGCTGGACCGCGCTGCCATCCGGCGCTCCTGGACAGGCCCCGGCGATCCAGCGCTTCACCCTGGCCACGGACGGGCTGCGGACCGTGGAACTGCGAGTGCCCAAGGACACCGAGCCGGCCGCGATCGCGGGGCTCTGCGAGGACCTCGCCCTGCACGACTGGCTGCTCACGACCCTTGTCAGGATGGTCGAGCGCAGCCGGCTCGGGTCGGTGGACGGGCACGGCGCCGTGATGGCGCTGCGGCCTGCCGTCGATCATCTGCTCCATCTGTGGATGCCCAAAGCACGTGTGGACAGGGCCCTGGGCCCGCTCTGGGAGGTACTCGAAAGGGAGCCGGGATTCACCCGGCAGTGGCAAACGCTGGTCCAGCGCATCAGGGACCAGTTGGCTCTGCAAGCTATTCCGTTGCTGCGCGAGGCCCTGACGGCACGCTGAGACATCGGCACGCCGCGGGAGTGTGGGCACGCGCGACCCGAACCGGGGGAGTAGACCGAAGTGAACGCATCGACGACAGCGCGCGGAACGTCGGACTCCTTAGGGCGCCCGCAGGGCGGCGGTATACCGCCGTTCCTGCTGAAGACCCTGATCACCGTGGTGATCGGCGGATTCACCTACGCCCTGACGAACGCCACGGACCAGCCCGAGGTGTGGAAGCTGACGGCTTCCATCTTCCTCGGCGGGGCCGCCATGATCATTCAGTACATGATCGACTTCGAGCGGCGGCTGGGTGCCGTCGAGTCCGGTCTGACCGTCCACAACGCCGAGATGAAGGAGCTGGTCGCCGAGGGATTCGCCAAGATCAACCAGGCGACGGAGCTCTTCGGACTGGTCGAGGGGTCCGCACTGCGTACCGACGGTGTGAACCGGCTGGTGCGCAACGCGACATCGGTGAGCTCCGAAGGGCCCGCGATCATCCGGGCCTTCGCACAGGCCGAGATCAACCGGCTCGCCACCCTGATGGCCAACCTCAACCAGAAGCACACCGACTACGACGGTGAGGACCACGACTGGATCGTCACACTGACCCAGTGTGCGAGCGGCAGTATCGACGCCACGAGCACCTCGGTGGACCATGACTTCTGGCCCAGTGAGCTGGGGCAGCGCTATCTCAGAGAGCAGCGTGACGCCATCCGCAGCCGCGGGGTGCGCATCCGGCGCCTGTTCATCGTGAACACCCCTGACCAGATCGATCGCGCGCTCGAACAACTGGTGGCTCGCCAGAGGAGTCTGGGTATCGACGTACGCGTACTGGCGCTGTCCCAGCTACCGCCGGAGGCCGGGATCGACACGACGAACGACTTCATCGTGTTCGACGAGTCGCTGTCCTATGAAGTCGAGCCCGATCTGCGGGGGATGAACTCCAAGACCACCGTGGACCTGCGGGAGGAACGGGTGGCGCGGCGCGTCAAGCGCTTCGCGGAGCTCTGGGAGGCGGGGGGCAGGGACCCCGAGGAGTAGTACCCGTACCGGCTCCGTACCGGCTCAGGGTCGTTGACGACCCCATCGAACGACCACCGGGAGTGCTGCCCGGTGGTCGTTCGTGTATGCCCTATCAGAGAGCGCTTTGACGAGGCGAGAGTTTTTACTGACCCGTAACTTCCCAGTTCTGGTTACTCGTGCGTACGTTGTCTGGAGTACAGCTCTCACTTGTGGTCCGGGCCGCAGGGAAATCCCCACATCCCCAGTCATCGCCATTTCCCTTGAGCCGCAAGGAGATCGCTCGATGCTGTCCTGGAGACGCGCCCTCAGACCCCTCGCCGCCCTCGTGCTGGCCGCCGCCGTCGGCTTCACCCCCGCAGCCACCGCGACCGCCGCCCCCACCGAGACTGCCGCCCCCACCGCCGCTGCCCCCTCCAGTGGCTGGAACGACTACTCCTGCAAGCCCTCGTCCGCCCACCCCCGCCCGGTCGTCCTCGTCCACGGCACCTTCGGAAACTCCTGGGACAACTGGCTCGCCCTCGCGCCGTACCTCGTGCACCGCGGCTACTGCGTCTTCTCGCTCGACTACGGTCAGCTGCCCGGCGTCCCCCTCTTCAACGGCCTCGGCCCCATCGACAAGTCCGCTGAGCAGCTCGACACGTACGTCGACCGGGTGCTCGCCGCGACCGGCGCCGACGAGGTCGACATCGTCGGGCATTCCCAGGGCGGCATGATGCCGCGCTACTACCTCAAGTTCCTCGGCGGAGTCGACAAGGTGAACGCGCTCGTCGGCATAGCCCCCAGCAACCACGGCACCACACTGAGCGGGCTGGCCGGTCTGCTCAAGTACTTCCCGGCGGCCGCCGATCTGCTGAACGCGGCCACTCCCGCGCTTGCCGACCAGATCGCCGGATCCGCCTTCCTCACCAAGCTCAACGAGGGTGGAGACACGGTCCCGGGTGTGCAATACACCGTCATCGCCACCAAGTACGACGAGGTGGTCACGCCCTACCGTTCGGCCTTCCTGAGCGGTCCCGGCGTCAAGAACGTCACCCTCCAGGACCTGTGCTCGATCGACCTCTCGGAGCACGTGGCGATCGGTCTGTGGGACCGGGTGGCCTACCACGAGGTGACCAACGCGCTCGACCCCGCGCACGCCACCCGCACCACCTGCGCGTCGGTGTTCGACTGAACGACGGCCGGTGCCGGTACCCGTTGCCGGGTACCGGCAC
>NZ_JBHXFA010000069.1:24577-35749 GCF_042724175.1 Streptomyces sp. NPDC127084 | reverse complement strand
GCGGCAACCAGCCGCGGGGCGCGCGCCGCCGCCAGCTGGGCACCCCGCCCGACGACGCGGCGGCCGAGACGGGCGCCCCCCCGCACCCCCCCCCCCCCCCCCCCCCCCCCCACCGGATCCCCGCCCCCCCCCCCCCGGGGCCGCTAAATGCCCGGCTGGGCGGCGCCGCTCGCGCCTACCTGGGCGCGGGCGCCGGGGTGTCCACCGCGGTGCCCTGCGGGGGCACGTTGGACAGTCCGGAGCCGCCCCCTCCGAAGTCGTACTCCCGCAGCTTGCGCCACACGGCGTCCGAACCCTGCTCGTACAGCGCGAAGGAGGCGCAGGTCCACGCCGCCTCGTAGCCCCCGAGCTCCTCGTACGCCCGGTCCATGGCCTCGTCGGCGATGCCGTGGGCGACGGTCACATGCGGGTGGTACGGGAAGTGGAGATCCCTGGCGAGCGGGCCGGACGGCTCCCTGACCTGCTGCTGGAGCCGGGTGCAGTCCGCCGCGCCCTCGACGACCTTGACGAAGACGACGGGTGACAGCGGGCGGAACGTGCCGGTGCCGCGCAGCCGCATGGGGAAGGCCCGCCCGACGGCGGCGACCCGGCTCAGATGTCCCTCGACGGAGGGCAGCTCCGCGGAGTCGACCTCGGTGGGCGGGAGCAGGGTGACATGGGTGGGAATGCCGTGCGCGGCGGGGTCACCGAAGCCCGCGCGCCGCTGCTGGAGCAGGCTGCCGAAGGGCTCCGGGACCGCGATCGAAACGCCGAGCGTTACGGTCCCCACGTCGTACTCCTCTCCGGGTCTCCGGCCGGGTGTCCGGGATCCGGGTCGATGCTCTCTCCAGCGGTTGCGGAGCCGGTCCCCAGCCGGTCTCCACAGCCGTCAGTGTGACGGCTGCGGCGGTCGTCCCGCCAGGGCCCTCTGCCCGCCCCCGGGCCCGAGGGCCTGTGTCCTTGGACTCAGTGTCCGGCCTCCCGCCCGGGCTAGTGCTTGGCCGGTAGGAAACCCACCCGCTCATAGGCCTGGGCGAGGGTCTCGGCGGCGACCGCGCGGGCCTTCTCCGCGCCCTTGGCCAGAATCGCGTCGAGGGTCTCCGGATCTCCCAGGTACTCCTGGGTGCGGTCACGGAACGGGGTCACGAAGTCGACCATGATCTCGGCGAGGTCGGTCTTCAGCGCACCGTAGCCCTTGCCCTCGTAGCTCTGCTCCAGATCGGCGACGGGCGAACCGGTGAGGGTGCACATGATGGTGAGCAGATTGCTGATGCCCGGCTTGTGCTCCGTGTCGAAGCGGATCACGGTCTCCGTGTCGGTGACCGCGCTCTTGACCTTCTTCGCCGTCGCCTTCGGCTCGTCGAGCAGGTTGATCAGGCCCTTGGGGTTGGCCGCCGACTTGCTCATCTTGCTGGAGGGGTCCTGAAGATCGTAGATCTTGGCCGTCTCCCTCAGGATGTACGCCGACGGGACCGTGAACGTCTGTCCGAACCGGCTGTTGAAACGCTCGGCCAGATCACGCGTGAGCTCGATGTGCTGACGCTGGTCCTCGCCGACCGGCACCTCGTTGGCCTGGTAGAGCAGGATGTCCGCGACCTGGAGGATCGGGTAGGTGAAGAGCCCGACCGTGGCACGGTCGGCGCCCTGCTTGGCGGACTTGTCCTTGAACTGGGTCATCCGGGACGCCTCGCCGAAGCCGGTGAGGCAGTTCATCACCCAGCCCAGCTGGGCGTGCTCGGGCACATGGCTCTGGACGAACAGCGTGCAGCGCTCGGGGTCGAGCCCCGCGGCGAGCAGTTGGGCCGCGGCGAGCCGCGTGTTGGCGCGCAGCTCCGCCGGGTCCTGCGGAACCGTGATCGCGTGGAGGTCCACGACCATGTAGAAGGCGTCATGGGTCTCCTGCAACGCCACCCACTGGCGGACCGCTCCCAGGTAGTTGCCCAGGTGGAACGAACCTGAGGTGGGCTGGATTCCGGAAAGCACGCGAGGACTGTCAGAGGCCATGTGCAGCATTCTCTCAGGTGCCGCGGACAGTCCGGGAACGGTTTGCGGGCGGGCGCCGCACCACCCGCCGGGCACGCGGGGCGGGTGGGCTGCGGCCGGGAGGCGAAGGATGCGGCGTACGGGTACGAGCGGGGCGCGACAGGGGCCGCGGCGTACCCCCGCGAGGCCGCACGAAGATCGCCGGTGAGACGAGGAACACACGAGCACATGGCCGAGACGGCTCGAAGCCGCAGCCCCGGCCTCCGCCTCGGGTCGGGCAGGCCGGGGCGACGTTCTGCCGGTCCGGGCCGCAGCGCTCAGCCGGACCCAGGCCCGGGCGCCGGGCCGAAAACTGCCGCAACGCCAGACCAGACTCCGGCCCGGAAAGCTCGCCCGGCCTCAGGCAGGACCGCCAGGCCGAAGGTCAGGCCGCAGCGTTCGGCCGGACGCCAGACCGGCAAGCTCGCCCGGACCCGCGCCCGACCGCCAGACCGGAGGCCGGGCCGGAACGCCTGTCCGGCCCCAGAGGGGCCGCCAGGCCGAAGGTCAGACCGCACCGTTCGGCCGGACGCCAGTGGGCAACGCCAGACCGGACCCCAAGCCGCAACGCTCGCCTGGACCACGGGCCGGACGCCAAGCCGGAATGCTCGGCCGGACGCCAGGCCGTAAGACTCGCGCGGACCCGGGCCGGGCTGCCGGGCCGTAACACTCGCGCGGACCCGGGCCGGAATGCTCGGCCGGACGCCAGGCCGCAACGCTCGGCCGGACCGCCGGGCCGGACCATCAGGAGGGCCCGCCAGGCAGACCGCTAGGCCGGAAGTCCCGGCGCCGGGTACGCCGCCATCAGCTCGGCGACCTCCGCGCGGATCGCGGCGATGCCGTCCTCGTCGCCCGACCTGCCGGCGGCGACGCCACGCTGGATCCAGTCGGCGACGGCGGCCATGTGCTCGGTGCCGAGGCCGCGGGACGTGAGGGAGGGCGTGCCGATACGGATGCCGGACGGGTCGAAGGGCTTGCGCGTGTCGTAGGGGACGGTGTTGTAGTTGACGACGATCCCCGCGCGGTCGAGTGCCTGCGCCGCGACCTTGCCCGGGACGTCCTGCGGCGTGAGGTCGATGAGGATCAGATGGTTGTCCGTGCCGCCGGACACCAGCGTGAAGCCCCGTTCGAGCAGCGCGTCGGCGAGGGCCTTGGCGTTGGCCACCACCGCGTGCGCGTAGTCCCGGAAGGCCGGCTGCGCCGCCTCGTGCAGGGCGACGGCGATCGCCGCGGTGGTCTGGTTGTGCGGGCCTCCCTGGAGCCCTGGGAAGACCGCCTTGTCGATGGCCTTGGCATGCTGCTCGCGGGACATCAGCATCGCCCCGCGCGGACCCCGCAGCGTCTTGTGGGTGGTCGTGGAGACCACGTCCACGTGCGGCACCGGCGAGGGGTGCGCGCCGCCCGCGATCAGGCCGGCGATATGCGCGACATCAGCAACCAGGACCGCCCCGGACTCGCGGGCGATCTCCCCGAAGGCGGCGAAGTCGATGGTGCGGGGCAGCGCAGTGCCGCCGCAGAAGATGACCTTCGGCCGCTCCTTGAGGGCCAGTTCGCGCACCTCGTCGTAGTCGATCAGGCCGGTGTCCTGTCGCACCCCGTACTGCACACCGCGGAACCACTTGCCGGTCGCCGACACGCCCCAGCCGTGGGTGAGGTGCCCGCCCATCGGCAGGGCCATGCCCATCACGGTGTCGCCGGGCTCGGCGAAGGCCAGATAGACGGCGAGGTTGGCCGGGGACCCGGAGTAGGGCTGGACGTTGGCGTGCTCGACGCCGAAGAGGGCCTTGGCGCGGTCGACGGCCAGCTGCTCGACCTGGTCGATGTTCTGCTGACCCTCGTAGTAGCGGCGGCCGGGGTAGCCCTCGCTGTACTTGTTCTGGAGGACGGTGCCGGAGGCTTCGAGAACGGCACCGGAGACGTAGTTCTCGCTGGGGATCAGCCGCAGGGTGGCGGCCTGGAGCCGCTCCTCGGCTCCGACCAGCGCGGCAAGTTCGGGGTCGGTGGCGGAGAGTGCGGGGTGCGCGGTCCGCGTGTGCGGGGCGGCAGGACCGGCGTGCTGGGCAGGGGGTGTCGTCATGGCGGCGTCCTCCGGGCAGGCGGGCGTTCGGTGTCGTTGTCCCGGGGTACGGCTCGCGGGCCCCGCGGGAAGCGGGGCAGCGGCAGCACCCACTCGGGAGGTGCCCAGGCGGGCGGCACCTCGTGGGTTCTGCCGCACACGGCTTCCCCGCGGTCCGTTCCGCGTACGCCAGTCGCCGTGCGTGCCGTCCACCCTACCCGCCGGTGCTCACGTCCCACGGTGCGGGTTGCGCCGCAGAGGTTTCTTCCCGCACCGCGCGAGCGACGATAGAAGGGGGCCGGAGAAAGGTCCGCCGGAAGGGCCACCACCCAGGCCCCCCGGCCCCCGGCACCCCGCAGGCCACCGGCCCGCACACCCACGCCGCAGGACGAACGGAGACCCCGTGTCTGCTACGGAGAAGGCGACGCTCACGGACAAGGCGATCGCCTCCGCGGAGGCGCACAGCGCCCACAACTACCACCCGCTCCCGATCGTCGTCGCGTCCGCGGACGGCGCGTGGATGACCGATGTCGAGGGCCGCCGCTACCTCGACATGCTGGCCGGCTATTCGGCGCTCAACTTCGGCCATGGCAACCGTCGGCTGATCGACGCGGCGAAGGCCCAACTGGAGCGGGTGACGCTGACCTCGCGGGCGTTCCACCACGACCGGTTCGCCGACTTCTGCACCCAGCTCGCCGAGCTGTGCGGCATGGAGATGGTCCTTCCGATGAACACCGGTGCCGAGGCGATCGAGACCGCCGTGAAGACGGCCCGGAAGTGGGGCTACCAGGTCAAGGGGGTCCCGGCCGGCCAGGCGAAGATCATTGTCGCGGCCAACAACTTCCACGGCCGTACGACCACCGTCATCAGCTTCTCCACCGACCCGGAGGCGCGCGCCGACTTCGGTCCGTACACGCCCGGATTCGAGATCGTCCCGTACGGCGACCTCACCGCGCTGGAGCGCGCGCTCAGCGACAACACGGTGGCCGTGCTACTCGAACCGATCCAGGGCGAGGCCGGGGTCCTGGTGCCCCCGGCCGGATACCTGACCGGGGTACGGCAGCTGACCCGGGAGCGCGGAGTGCTGTTCATCGCCGACGAGATCCAGTCGGGCCTGGGCCGTACCGGGCGCACCTTCGCCTGTGAGCACGAGGGCGTGGTCCCGGACATGTACGTACTCGGCAAGGCGCTGGGCGGCGGTGTCGTCCCGGTCTCGGCGGTCGTGTCGTCCACCGACGTCCTCGGGGTCTACCGGCCGGGTGAGCACGGCTCGACGTTCGGCGGTAACCCGCTGGCCTGCGCGGTGGCGCTGGAGGTCATCGGGATGCTGCGCACCGGCGAGTTCCAGCAGCGCGCGGCCGAGCTGGGCGAGCATCTGCACCACGAGCTGGGGCTGCTGGTCGGCGGTGGCGCGGTCGAGGCGGTGCGCGGGCGCGGACTGTGGGCAGGGGTGGACATCACCCCCTCGCACGGCACGGGTCGGGAGATCTCCGAGAAGCTGATGGACCGGGGCGTGCTGGTGAAGGACACCCACGGATCCACGATCCGGATCGCTCCCCCGCTGGTGATCAGCAAGGAGGATCTGGACTGGGGCCTGGACCAGCTGCGCGCGGTGCTGGCCGGGGAATGACCTGGCGCAGGGCCCTCGGGGAGGCGTGCCATACCTTCCCGAGGGCCCTGAGGGCCTCTTGCAGAAGGCCGATATGTGGCTGGCGGGCCACCTTGGAGAACGGCACCTTCCAGCGGGCCCACGACCCCTGGATCGGCCCGCCGGCGGCACACCCGTCCTGAGGCGGCCCAGGCGATCATCGTCCCCACGCGGAGTGGCCGAGTCGTCTCCGACGTCGGGCGGCCGATCCAGACGAGCCACCAGTGGGCGTGAGCGCGCCAGCCAATCCGGGCATCACCGGGTCTTTCGACCCTGCGCGTGACGAAGCCGCAGGGTTCGCCGAGGACCTCGCCGATCGCCCGGCCCCAAGGTGTGTCCCTCCGTACTCCGAAGGATGCACCAAGCGGGCGTGGCGGCATGGATGCAACGGTGACTCAAGATCCCGTTGGCTAGGTTGATCGCTTGCCAGCTGTGCGGACGGACACCGTGATGCGGTGCGCTTGAGGAGGTTGTCATGGCCAGTATTGCAGTGGGCGAGGTACGCGGCCGCGGTGGTGGTTGGTGGGTACGGGTACGCACCCGCATCACCGCGGCTGCGGTGGTTCTGAGCGGCCTATCCATTTCGCTCATGACGGCACCGCCTGCCGCCGCCGCGCCCGGCACCTTCGCCTACGTTGCCAATACCAATTCGGATAACGTGTCGGTGATCGACACGTCGACGAACACCGTCACCGCAACCGTCTTCGTCGGCAACGCCCCCCGGGATGTGGCCGTGCACCCTGCCGGGACATTCGCGTACGTCACCAGGGCAGGCGCGGACCAAGTGTCGGTGATCGACACATCGACAAACACCGTCACCGCAACCATCAACGTCGGCGACGGCCCTCAAGGGGTGGCCGTGAACTCGGCCGGGACATTCGTGTATGTCGCCAACTCCAATTCGGATAACGTGTCGGTGATCGACACGTCGACAAACACCGTCACCGCAACCGTCCCCGTCGGCGACTCCCCCGAAGAGCTGGCCGTGAACCAAGCCGGGACATTCGTGTACGTCGCCAACACCGATTCGGACAATGTGTCGGTGATCGACACATCGACGAACACCGTCACCGCAACCGTCCCCGTCGGCGACTCCCCCGAAGAGCTGGCCGTGAACCAAGCCGGGACATTCGTGTACGTCGCCAACACCACTTCGGACAACGTATCGGTGATCGACACGTCGACAAACACCGTCACCGCAACCATCCCCGTCGGCGACGGGCCCAGAGGTGTGGACGTGAACCCGGCCGGGACATTCGTGTACGTCGCCAACGCAGATTCGGGCGATGTATCGGTGATCGACACATCGTCAAACACCGTCACCACAACCATCCCCGTCGGCGCCGGGCTGACAGGTGTGGCCCTGAACCCAACCGGGACAGCCGTCTACGTCTCCAACACCCTTTCGAACAATGTGGCGGTGATCGACACATCGACAAACACCGTCACCACAACCGTCGGGGTCGGCAGCTTCCCCCAGGGCCTGGACGTCGCAGCAACACCCGGCATCTCCACAGCCGACTGCCCCGTCAACAGTGTCATCACCGGCGGCGGATTCGAGATCACCGGCCCGCCCGCCAACAACCTCGTCAGCAGGCCTGTCAACGACTCGTGGGAAGTCTCCCTCACGAACGAATCCACAGAACCCATCACCTTCACCCCGTACGCCGTCTGTGCCCCTACGTCTTAGAAACCTTTGTCGTACCGATCAGGGTGGACATCGGTACGACTGGGGCGGCCCGATCTGGTGATCTCGGGCTGCGACGCGCATGAAGGCAGGGCCTCCTGTTCAGCTCCGGATCGTCGAGATCCGAGTTGGCCAGGAGGCCCTTGTGCTCCAGTCTTGCCCGCCCCCCACCCGAACCGTCCAACTCGGTTACTCGGTCGCGTGATTGCCTCGCTCACCGATTTGGGAACGCGAGTGTCCGACCGGACCGTGAACGGCGGTATCCGTCCGACATGCCGGACGTGGAGCGGACGGCGGTCCATGACGCCCTGGCTGGAGGGCCGAGGCGGGCAGCCGGAGGGCTGCTGTGACCGTCAGATGCGGTATACAACGGCTTCAGCGGCTCAGAGGATCACATGCGGGATGAAGCGGGCGTACTCGTCCGTGATCAGTCCCGCCGATTCCCGGATGCCGAGCCCCGCCGCCTCGTTCTCCACGACCCAGGCGCCGAGCACGACGCGATTGCCGTCGAAGTCGGCCAGCGGCGCCAGCTCCTGGTAGCAGCAGGGCTCGTCGCGTATGACAGGGTCCGCGTCGCCCGGCTCATGGATGGTGACGCCCGCACCCTCCCGGCCCAGCAGCGGTTTGGCCACGTAGCCGGTGGTCGTGGCGAGCTCCCGCGGACCGTCGAGATAGGCCGGGAGCAGGTTCGGATGCCCCGGGTACAGCTCCCACAGCACCGCCATCAGCGCCTTGTTGGAGAGCAGCATCTTCCAGGCCGGCTCGATCCAGCAGGTGGTCCCGGTGCCGCCGCCGTTGTCCAGGGTGTCCAGGACATGCGGGCCGAAGGGGTCGGTGGCCAGCCACTCCCACGGGTACAGCTTGAAGCAGCTCCGGATGAAGCGGAGCCGGTCGTCCACGAACCGCCCGGAGATCCGGTCCCAGCCGATCCGCTCCACCGACAGCGCCTCGGTGGCCAGTCCGGCCTGCTGGGCGGTCTCGCGAAGGTACGCGACCGTCATCAGGTCCTCGCCGAGCTCGTCGCCGTCCGAGTGCACGAAGTGCACCGGGCCGGGCGGCAGCAGCGGGGCCTGCCGCTTCCAGGCGTCCACGAGGCGCTCATGCAGGGAGTTCCACTGGTCGGCGCCCGGGAAGAGCTCCTCCATCCAGAACCACTGCGGGCTCGCGGCCTCCACCAGCGAGGTGGGGGTGTCGGCGTTGTACTCCAGCAGCTTCGCCGGTCCCATGCCGTCGTAGCGCAGGTCGAAGCGCCCGTAGAGGGAGGGGAGCTCGGCGCGGCGGCGCCAGGACTCGGCGACCCGCCGGGCCAGCCGGGGGTCCGTGATACCGAGGTCGGCGAACCGGTCCTGCGCCACGATACGCCCGGCCGCCGCCAGGCACATGGCGTGCAGCTCCTCGACGACCTCCTCCAGCGCCTCGACCTCGGGCAGGGAGAACTCGTAGTACGCGCTCTCGTCCCAGTACGGGCGCAGTGAACCGTCCGGGTAGCGGGTGAGCGGATAGATGACGCCCTGCTCCTCGACGGTCTGCTGCCAGCCGGGGCGGGGTTCGATGGTGTGACGTCTCATCGCTGCGCGGTCGTTCCCTGTGTCTGCGTGTCTGCGTCTGTCGCTCAGCCGCCGCTGGAGCCGGATGAGCCGAAACCGCCGGTCTTGACGGCCGACTTGTCGTAGCTCCCGCCGGAGGCCTTCCCGTTGCTGACGCTGCCTCCGTAGTAGTACCGGCCGCTGCTGCTGCCGTCGCCGTCGTCATCGCACTCGTAGTCGGGCAGCACCTCGTACGTCACCGGGTCGATACACCGCTCGTCCGGCTCCGAACCGCAGGAGGTGAGCGTCGCCGCGAGCACCCCCATACCGCCGAGCACGACCGTCCCCGACCTCAGCCTGCGCCGCGCCATTCCCCGGCCCCCCGTTCTCGTCCTCGTACACACGTGTGCACACATCAAGCCAGCCCATGGAATGCCGCACACACTAGAGGTCCGTGCCGCGCCGCCGTAAGCCCGGTCCACGAAGCCTCCCCATCTAGAGTCGGTTTGTGCACTTCGGGATGTTCTGCGCGATTGCCTCGGCGGTCTGCTACGGCCTGGCGACGGTCTTCCAGGCGATCGCGGCCCGCTCCGTCGCCGACCCGGACGCGACCTCCGGGCTGGACACCGCGCTGCTGCTGCGTGCGGTGCGGCAGTGGCGGTACATCGCAGGGCTCGCCCTGGACGGCGCCGGCTTCGGTCTCCAGATCGTCGCCCTTCGCCTGATCCCGATCTACGCGGTGAGTGCGGCCCTCGCCGCGAGCCTGGCGGTGACGGCCGTCGCGGCGACCCGGCTGCTGTCGGTGCGGCTTACCCGGGTCGAGTGGGGCGCGGTGGGCATGGTCTGCGCCGGGCTCGCCATGCTGGGCATCGCCTCGGGCCCGGAAGGCAGCGCCACCCCGCCGCCCGCCCTGAAGTGGGTGCTGCTCGGTACGGCTGTCGTGGTGCTGCTGATCGGCGCGGCGGCCGGGCGCCTCCCAGGCCGCGCTCGGGCGCTGGTCCTGGGCCTCGGCGCGGGCATCGGCTTCGGAGTGCCCGAGGTGGCGGTGCGGCTCCTCGACTCGTTCGACTTCGGCAACCCGGCGCTGTACGCCATCGTGCTCGGCGGTGCCTGCGCCTTCCTGCTGCTCACCTCGGCGTTCGCGCACGGCTCGGTGACCACGGCTACCGCGGGCCTTGTTTTGGCGGAGACCCTGCTGCCCTCCGCCGTCGGCATCGTCTGGCTCGGCGACAGCCCCCGCGAGGGCTTTGCCTGGCTGGCCGTCACCGGTTTCGCGATCTCGGTGGCGGGGGCGCTGGCCCTGGCCCGCTTCGGGGAGCTGCCGGGACCGGCACGGGAGGGCCCGGGGGTCCCGGCGCCGCCCTGACACGGCCGGTCGTGAGGTCTGGTGGCAGAGCAGGCCGAGGGGCCGAGGGGCCGAGGGGCCGAGGAGAACGGACAGCCCGCTCAGGGCAGCACCCGGCACAGCGCGTCGAGAGCGCCCGACCAGGCACGGTCGGACGGAGTGCCGTAACCGACCACGAGGGCGTCACGCGTGGGCGGGGTGGTGGGGTGGCGGTAGTGCGACAGGCCCTGGAGGTCCAGGCCCTGCCAGGCAGCCGCCTGGAGGACGGACGCCTCGGTGCCCGGCGGCAGTTCGAGCACCGCGTGCATGCCCGCCGCGATACCGCTCACCGTGACCTCCGGGGCCCGCTCGGCGAGTGCCTCCACCAACTGGTCACGGCGTCGGCGGTAGCGCAGCCGCATTGCGCGTACGTGCCGGTCGTATGCCCCCGACACGAGGAACTCGGCGAGCGTGAGCTGGTCCAGCGCGCTCGTCGCCCAGTCCATCGGCCCTTTCGCCGCGGCCACCTCGCCCGCCAGCCCCCGCGGCAGCACCAGCCAGCCGATCCGCAAGCCCGTGGCCAGGGACTTGCTGGCGGTGCCGAGATAGACCACCCGGTCCGGATCGAGCCCCTGAAGCGCGCCGACGGGCTGGCGGTCGTATCTGAACTCCCCGTCGTAGTCGTCCTCCAGCACCAGCCCGCCCGAACGCCGCGCCCAGTCGACGGCCTCGGCCCGCCGGTCGGGATGCAGCGCGACCCCCATCGGGAACTGGTGCGCGGGCGTGAGCAGCACGGCGCCGACGTCCTTCATGGCGGCGAGCTCGCCGGTACGGCTGCCCAGCGCGTCGAAGGACACCCGGGGCCGCCGACGCCCCGGCTCGCTCACCCGCGGGGGGGGGCCCGGGGGACCCGGAGCCGCCCCCCCCCCC
>NZ_JBHXFA010000069.1:6898-24567 GCF_042724175.1 Streptomyces sp. NPDC127084 | reverse complement strand
GGGGCTCGCGTCTCCCCGGCTCCGCCCCCGCGCGGCGCCTCCCCCCCTGCCCCCCCCCCCAAGCCCGGTATCGCTCAGCCGCTTGCGGTGCACGGCGTACCCGTACGCCTCCACCGCCACCTCCCGCACCTTCCGCTGCCGCCGCAGCACGGTGCCGAGCAGCGAAAGCCCGTGGACGAAACCGGAACAGATCACGATGTGCTCCGGCTCGGCGTACACCCCGCGCGCCCGCGCCAGATAGCCCGCGAGGGCGGTACGCAACTCGATGCGCCCGCACGGATCCCCGTACCCGAACGCCTCATGCGGAGCGGTTGTCAACGCCCGCCGCGCCGCCTTGAGCCACTCGGCACGCGGGAAGGACGCCAGATCGGGTGAGCCGGCCACAAGGCGGTGCGCGGGGCGCTGGGTGACCCGCTCGACGCGAGGCAGAGCCGCCTTCTGGTTCGCAGTCCTGCGCGGGGCCGCACGCTGGGCGACCCGGGTGCCGGAGCCCTGGCGGGCGGTGAGCCAGCCCTCGGCGACGAGTTCGGCGTAGGCCTCGGCGACGGTGTTGCGGGCGATGCCCAGATCGGCGGCGAGCGTACGGGACGACGGCAACCGCGTCCCAGGCGCGAGCCGCCCGGTGCGCGCGGCCTCCCGCAACGCGTCCACGAGCCCGGCGCGCAGCCCCTGTCCACGCAGTTCGAGGTGCAGGTCAACCCCGAAGCCCGCCCATTCGTCCGCCATGGACGTGGACCCTACTCGCCCCCGGGAAACGCCCGGCCGGGAAGCCCGGCCGGGCGTTAACGGAAGCGGGTCAGACGGTGCCGAACTCGCCCGTCCTGACACCGGTCACGAAGGTGCGGAAGGAGTCGGCGGCGAAGTCCAGAACGGGGCCCGCAGCATCCTTGGAGTCACGAACGGGAACCACACCGCGCGAGGCCACGAGGTTCGCGGCAACCTCGACGCAGGCACCGCCGTTGTCACTGTAGGAGGACTTGAACCAGCGGGGGGAATCGGTCGTCGTCACGAGGTGCCCTTTCGTATCTGACTGATCAAGGCCACGGACCCATCCTGCGAGAGGGCGTGAGCCTGTAGCTGATGGTAGGCCGTCAGCAAGGGCAGGACGAAAGTGCTTTCACGCTCCAGTTGCCCCCGATGGGAGGACTCGGCATAGGACATCAGCGAGCGATCCGCCATGGTGAGCAGGTAGAGAGGCAGATTGAACGGTCGTCGCTCCCCCATGCTGAACGGGGCGAGCTGGAGCACGCTGTTCGGTAGCTCGGCGAAATCCAGCAGCCGAGCCAACTGGGCCTCCATGACGGCGGATCCACCGACGGGGCGACGGACGCAGCCTTCGTCCAGCACCACGAACACCAGCGGCGGATTCGTCCGCAGCAGCACGGACTGACGCTCCGCGATGAGCGCGACGCGCTCATCCGCCTGCTCGCTGGTGATCGCGCCCCGCTTCACAGCGCTATAGGCAAGTGCCTTCGCATAATCCGGCGTCTGGAGCAGGCCCGGTATGACCCCCACCTCATACAGCCGGATCTCGGCGGCCCGGCCCTCGTACCCGAGGAACTCCGGAAAGCCTTCCAGCAGACTCCCGTTCCGGAGCTCACGCCACTGGCGTTCGAATGTGTCGGCCGTTCCGGCCAGACCGAAGGCTATGTCCGCCTTACGCGCGAACCGAAGAGTCGGCATCTTGCGACCAGTTTCCACGGCCGAGACATGCGTGCCGGAATAGCCCATCTCGAAGCCGAGGTCCTCCTGGCGCCAGCCGCGCACCTCGCGCATCTGCCGCAGACGTGCACCGAAGGCTTCCGCCGGGCCACCCTCTGGGTTCAATTCCTTGAGATTGACCAACTCGCCACCAACTCTCCGTTCCGAGTTGACACGTTGAGCGGCAGCCAACTCTAAAGCACCCTGGTGTCACTTGGTAGTGGAATCACTACAGAGAGGAGCGGCCTGTGCATGACACGAGCAATCCCGCTGAGCCGCAGGACCCCCCACACGTTCCGACCCGTGGCACGCTCCTGGTGGACGCGCAGGACAAGATCGGTGAGTTTCGCGGTGAGGCGCACGGGCTCTGGTACCTGCGTCCGATCACCGGAGGGTGCGAGTGGAGCGTGCGCCCGGAGGACGCCCGGCCGGCCAGCCCCGAGCAGCGGCTGCGCGCCGAGACTGCGCGGGCGAACGCGCGCAGCAGGGGTGAGTACCTGTGAGGCGCCGGCTCGCGTTCGTCAACTGGACGTTGCGGCCGGACCGGGATGACGACGCCCCGCCGACCACGTACGCGCTGCGGTGCCTCGCACTCACCGACGACGACAACGAATGCGCCGCCACCTCGCCCCCCGGCGACGACCCCACCGCACCGCAGACCTGGGCGTTCACACACCTCCGCGAGCACCCCGAACACACCAGCTACGCCGAGGTGATCGAGCGTCCCTGGGTCATGTGGCGGGAAGGCGCGGCGTGAAGCCCCGGTACGGCGAGCATCCCCGTCATCGGCTCCGAGCACCTCGAGATGCTCAAGACGATCAAGGACTTCGCCTCCGGCGCACGGAAGGCCCCGCCAAAGCGGGGCCTTCCCATGCCATCGGAGTGCAGAGATGGGCTAACTTCCGGCGCTACGGCGCTTCTTCCACCACACCAGGGCCGCGCCGGAGCAGAGGAGGGCCGCGGCCAGTGCGGAGAGGAGCTTGACCGGGAGGCTGGATCCGGTGCCGGCGAGGTCGCCGTCCGGATCGCTCGGCCCCTGGGTAGGCTCACCTCCAGGCGTGCTGGTCGACGGGCCGGGGGCCGGGGGCGAGGAGGGACCGTCGCTCGGAGTGGGGGCGTCCGGCCCGGTCGGGGTCGGAGTCGGGGTGGGCTTCCCGCCTCCAGCCGTACCGGAGTTGTCGCCACCGAGCAGCGTGGTCCCTGTGTCCTGGTAGCCGAGTACCTCGTTCCGGGCACCCTTGGTCACTGACGGCAGGTTCGGCTTCTCGGCCTGGAAGTCCGCCTTGCTGATGGGCTGCTGGGGCTGCTGGGTCATATCGACGCCGCCTACGGTGTACGTCCACACCTGGCCGCCGACAGGGATCTCGTACTTGAAGTCACCTTCGGTGTACGACTTCCTCATCTCGCGCCAGACGGTCATCTTGTCCCAGTCGGCGTTCTTCCCGCGCAGCGGCCAGCGCTTGACGTTGTCGCTGTTGACGATCTCGGCGAACGAGCCGCCGAACGCATCAGGGTCTTTGGTGACGGTCTGGCGCACGTACTCGGCCGCGATGCGTGCCTTGTAGACGCGCCGCAGGTCGGCGTACTTGGCATCCTGGTTGACCAGCTTGGTCACCACCGGCACCAGCGTGTCCCGGTAGACGCGGATGTTGTGCCGCTTCTGTGCCTCGGTCAGCTCACAGGGCATCGCGCCGCCGGGGCCGGGGGTGCTGTAGTCCTCGTTCACCGCCTTGACATCCAACGGCGCGTCCAGGATGTAGAGGCCGTCGTCCTCCTGGCGCACCTTGGCCTTCTTCGGCGTGATCCAGTTCCGGGTCGAGCCCATGCAGGGGGCGCCGTCGACCTTGGAGATCTCGTTCCAGAAGCGACGGCCGGATTCGGTCTCGGGGTCCTGGGCGCGGCCGAAGTCGCGCTTCATCTCCATGTCGGCTTCAAGGAGGATGCGCCCAGCGTCGGTCTTGTCGAACGGCGCCTTCATGATGGTGTCGGGGTCGTCGGGGTTGAGGTTGACCCAGAAGTGATCCGGGGTGAGGGCGAGCCAGGTGAAGAACGCGTCATTGATGAGCTGCGCCTTCTCCTTGCCTCCCCAGCCGCCTTCGCCTTCCTCGGTGTTCTTCGCGCTGAAGGCGTAGGAGACGTTTCCCCCGGCCGTCTGCCCGATGTAGGAGATATCGAGCGTCGAGAAGTCGATACCGCCGTAAGAGCGCATGTTCTGACCGGGGTCGGTGACCCTGCCGGCCGCGCGTTCCTGCATGCGCCGGACATCTGCCGGGGTGGGCGGCGACTGCCTGACGGTGTTGGCACCGGCACCGAACGACGGCCTGTTCGGGTCCGGGGTCAGCAGCGTGGTGCTACGAGGGGTCCAACGGCCGGTCTCAAACCGCGGATTGGGGGTGGCGCCGTGCCGGTAGTACTGGACGCCGGCAGCCTTGTACTTGCCGACGGTGGTGGGGTCGGGGTGCTGGCCGTTGATGTAGACCACGCGCCATCCGCGCTTGACGAGTTCGGCGTCGATCTTGAGCTGACCGGGGCGGGACTGGTCGATCCCGGACTTCATCTCATAGATGGTCCTGGTGCGCGGATTGACCGCGTCGAAGGTACGACCGTCCTTCATCACGTTCTTGCCGAGGACGCGTTCGAGTTCCTTGTGCAGCTTGGGGTCCATGTCCTTGAGCCGCTTTTGGCACAGCCAGTCGACGCCGCCGAGGTTGAAGTGCCGGACGACTTCGCGTTCGAACCCGGCGCCGCGCTTGTTGTTTCCCTCGTTGCGGGCGTAGACGTTGTTCAGCCACTCGTTGTAAGAACCCTCGTACTTCTTACTGGTGGCCTGGTTCTCCTTCCAGGACAGCACCGAGTGCTCAGGGCTTCCCCATGCGAAGTCCTTCTTCGTCTTGCCCGGGGGAATGGTGATCTTGTCGGGGTCGTCCAGGTCGCCGTACCCGAGAGCGAGATGATCGTAGTCATAGAACTTGTCGGCCGCATTCGGGGTCTGCCACCTGTCGGGACCCGCGGGCTTGTAGCCGGGAAGTGTGGAGCGGGGCGGCGGGGTCGGGCCGGTGCCGTACTTGTCCTGGCAGCGGTCCGGCCCGGGGGCGGCCTCAGCAGCCCCGCCCAGGCCCGGTAACGGCCCGGCAGCCAAAGTGGTGGCGCCGAGCACGACAGCCACCGCACGCAGCCAGGAGCGGCCGCGCACACGTATCGCGGAGTGCATGAATCGGTCCCCTTACGGGGGCAGGGAAACAACGATCCGAGGGCAGGACCCCCGAATGGCGTGGCGCACGCCCCCCGTTGATGCGACCACGAATCGCCACCCTAATTCGCATCAACCCATTGGCAACAGGCGTTAGATCGCCACACTCCGGCCCAACACGTCACGTTTGCAGTTCACTTACTCTTTCGTCACACCTGACGCCTACGCTCAATCCATGCCCCTCAGCGAATATCCCCACAGCTCCAGCCAAGCCCAGACCGTATGGCTGGACGAGATCGCCATCGAAATCAGCAAACTCATCGCACACGACGGCCTGCCATTGCCCGGTGACTTCGTCTGCGACTACAGCCCCGCGAGCCTGCCCGCCCTGGAAGCCGCCGCCCTCGCCTACCAGGATCAGCCAGGCAACGCAGCCGGAATCAACCTCTACATCCGCGGGCTGGGCGCCTACCTCGGGGAAACCATCCTTTTCACCGCCGGAGGCCACTGGGACCGGTCCGGTCATGAGGACGACGATCCTGTCGTGATCGTCGATCCCGTCCACAAGGCGGGACCGGTCCACGTGTGCGAAATCGTCCGACGGGCCCTGGGTGAAGGAACCGGCGAAGTGTTCGCCGAGGAGCACGGATGGATGCAGATCGCCGCCGATGCGCAGCGGGAGAAGGATCCCACCTGGTGTCCGGTGAAGGAGGACGACGGCGTACAGCGGCCCAAGACAGGGTGACATGACCAGCCTTCAGCGGATGGTGCGCGTCCCCTTCCTCCGCTGCCGGGCGTCATCGAGACGGTCGAGGCGGTCGAGGTGGTCGAGAACCTCGACCAGTCGGGGCACCAGGGCCGTCGCCCCTGCGAGCCTGCTCGCGGGCGTAAGGGCCGTATAGCCGATGACGGGCATACGGGCGGCTCTCGCGGCGAGGATTCCGTTGGGACTGTCCTCGATGACCACGCATTCGGAGGGGTCCATGCCGAATGACGCGGCGGCATGCAGGAAGAGGTCGGGGGCGGGTTTGCCGATGCCGCCGACGTCCTGGGCGCTGAAGACCGTGCCGGGCGGCAGCCGGGTGCGCAGGCCGGTCTGGGTGAGGCTGAGGTCGATCCAGGTGTGGTCGGACGAGGACGCCAGGCAGTAGGGGATACCACGGCGGCGTAGTCCGGAGAGCAGGGCCCGGGCGCCGGGGACGGGGTTCAGCCCCTGCCGGAAGGCCGCGAACACCCGCTCATGGCAGCGTGCGGTGAAATCAGCGGGGAGTTCGCCGCCGTACCGGTCGGCGACGACCCGGTGGACGTTGCGGGCGGCGTTGCCGAGGAAGTGCCGGTAGGACTCCTCGCGGGTGAAGGGGAAGCCCAGTTCCGTCAGATACTCGGCCAGCACGCGGTGCGCGACGGGTTCGCTGTCCACGAGGACGCCGTCGTTGTCGAGGATGACCAGCCCGGGTGTCATGGGCGCTCCGTTCTTGGGTGGGTCAGGGCGAGTGCGACCGCGAGGAACGCGGCGCCGAGCAGGCAGGTGGCGGTCCAACCGCCGACCGCGTAGAGGAGCGGTCCGGTGGCCGCGCCGATGGCACCGCCGAGGGTGTAGAGGGTCATGTAAGCCGAGGCGAGGCGGCCCCGGGCGTCTTCGATTCCGTAAACGACGCGCATGTTGAGCAGGTGGGTGGCGTTGGCGGCGGTGTCCAGGACCAGAAGCCCGACGATCAGCCAGCCGAGATGGCGGCCTCCTGCCCACAGTGCGGCGAAGGACGCGACACCGGAGATGAGCGCTACCCGGGTGGCCCGGACTCCGGCCGCCCGGTCCCCGTCCGCACGGTCGGCAGCGGCGCCGAGCCGGCGGGCGGCGAGCGCTCCGGCGGCGCCGGCCAGGGCCAGCAGGCCGATCTGCGCGGGGCCGTACGCATAGGGCGGCTCGGCGAGGTGGAGGGCGACGGTCGACCAGAACACGGCGAACGCTCCGAACGAGCACGCCCCGATGAGCGAGCGCCGCCGCAGTCGGCGGTGGGTGGCGGCCAGGCGCACGGTGGCGCGCATCTGGTCCCGGTAAGGGACGGCCAGGTCGGAAGGCGCCTGCGGCATCACGCGGGTCAGCACGGCGGCCAGCAGCACGGTGACGGCCGCCGCTCCCGCGAACAGAGCCCGCCAGCCGATGGCTTGCGCCACCAGGCCGCCGACCGTCCGGGACAGCAGCAGTCCGGCGAGGCCGCCGGCTGCTCTGCGGCCTGGAGGCGGACGCGGCGGAGGTCACCCCGGCCCACCAGTACCCGACCGGCCGCGCCCTCCACCCCGACCGGCGCCGCGCCCTGCTCGACTGGGCGCGCTCGTCGGGCGGGCTGGTCATCGAGAACGACTACGACGCCGAATACCGCTACGACCGCAAGCCCGTCGGGGCGCTCCAAGGCGCCGGACCCGACCAGGTGGCCTACCTGGGCACCACGTCCAAGACGCTCGGCGCGGCGCTGCGGATCGGCTGGATGGTGCTGCCGCCCCGGCTGATCGCCCCGGTCGCCGACGCCAGGGCGCACTCCGACCACCACACCGAGCACCTCGGCCAGCTGGCTCTGGCCGATCTGATCACCCGGCACGGCTACGACCGCCACATCCGCGTGTCCCGCCAGCGCTACCGCCGCCGCCGGGACCGGCTCCGCCACCGTCTCGCGGGCTTTCCGATCGAGCTGACCGGTGTCGCGGCCGGACTGCACGCCCTGGCCCTCCTGCCCCCGGACGGCCCCAGCGAGCGCGACATCCGAGCCGCCGCGCAGGCCCGCGGACTGGCCCTCGGCTATCTGTCGGAGCGCGGTGAACTGCCCGCCGCCCGCCAAGGCGTCATCATCGGCTACGGACGGCCCTCCGAGCACGCTTACAGCGCTGCGCTGGACGCCCTGGTCTCGGCCTTCGACGCCTGTTTCGCTTGATTGGCCCAGTCATTCGCCGCGGAATTGGACCTCATCAGTGCGTCACAGGGCCCTTACGGTCGTTTCATGACCACGCACCACACCCGTCACGAGCACGGCGAGAACCACGAGCTGAGCCCCGAGCACGCCCCCCGCATGGAGTGGGCCAAGCACGCGCCCGAGGTCTACAAGGCCATGATCCGACTGGACGCGGCGTCGAGTAAGGGCCTTGATCCCCTGCTGCTGGAGCTGGTCAAGCTGCGTGCCTCGCAGCTCAACCACTGTGCCTTCTGCCTCGACATGCACTCCAAGGACGCCCTCGCGGCCGGGGAGTCGGTCGAGCGGATCATCCAGCTCAGCGCGTGGGAGGAGTCGCGGCACTTCTATACGCCGAAGGAGATCGCCGCGATCGAGCTGACAGAGGCGGTCACTGTGCTGACCGACGGTTTTGTACCGGACGAGGTGTACGAGAGGGCGGCTGAGCACTTCGAGGAGGCGGAGCTGGCGCAGTTGATCGCCGCGATCACGGTGATCAACGCCTGGAACCGGTTCGGTGTCACCACGCGGGCCGTGCCGGGGCACTACACGCCGGGGCAGTTCGCGCACTGAGCGGACCGCGGGCACGGGGCCGAGGACAAGCCGGGGACACGGGGGTGCTCCGGCCTATCCTGGCGTCGTGGCCGACGACCGTCTCACAGCGGAGAGCACCTCATGAAGATCCATCTGACCAGTGTCTTCGTCGATGACCAGGCCAGGGCGCTGAGCTTCTACACCGAGATCCTGGGCTTCGTGAAGAAGCACGACGTCCCGGTGGGCGCGCAGGACCGGTGGCTGACGGTCGTATCGCCCGACGAGCCGGGCGGCACCGAACTCCTTCTGGAACCGGCACGCCACCCGGCCGCCAGGACCTACCGCGACGCACTGGTCAAGGACGGCATCCCGCTCGCACAGTTCGCCGTTGACGATGTCCGGGCGGAGTACGAGCGCCTGTGCGGCCTCGGCGTGCGGTTCACCCAGGAGCCCGCGGAGATGGGACCCGTCACCGTCGCCGTGTTCGACGACACCTGCGGAAACCTGATCCAGCTCGCTACCAAGCCGCGGTAGCCGTTCACCGTACGAGCGGGCGGGCCCGGGGCAGTGGGGGTGGGCCCGGGATCGCCCGCTCGTACGCTCACGGCTGCTGCTGCTCCTACTTCTTCGGGAGCCAGGCCTTCCAGGTGGTCTCGTTCTCCTTGACCCACTTCTCCGCCGCCGCCTCCGGCGACATCTTCTGGTCCGCGATCATCAGGGCGACCGCGTTCTGCTGCTCCGTCGTCCACTTGAAGTTCTTCAGGAACTCGGCCGCCTCACCGCCCTTCTTGGCGAAGTCGGCGTTGAACCACTTCTGCAGCGGGGTGTGCGGGTAGGCGCAGGCGACCTTCTCCGGGTCGGCGTCGCAGCCCTCCTTGTACTCGGGCAGCTTGACCTCGACCATGTCGATCTCGGCGTTCAGCCACTGCGGCGTCCACCAGTACGTCAGGAAGGGCTTCTGCTCCTTCGCGTACTTCTTCATCGCCGTGATCTGGGCCGCCTCGGAACCCGCGTAGTTGGTCTTCAGGTCCAGCTTCAGGTTCTTGATGATCGCGTCATCGTTGGTGACGTAGTCCGGCGAGCCCTCCAGCAGCTCACCCTTGTCACCACTCTCCGCCGTCCTGAACTCCTTGGCGTACTTGTTGAGGTTCTTCCAGTCGGTGACATCGGGGTGCTTGTCGGCGAAGTACTTCGGGACGTACCAGCCGATGTGGCCGGTGACGCCTATGTCACCGCCGTTGACGACGGTCTTCTTCGTCTCGACGTACTGCTTCTCCTCCTTGGGATGGCCCCAGTCCTCCAGTACGGCGTCGATGTCGCCCTTGGACAGCGCGTCCCAGGCGAGCACCTCGCCCATCTGCTGGGTCTTGACCTTGTAGCCGAGCTCCTTCTCCAGGATGTGCTTGGCCACGGCCACGTTGGCCTGGGCGCCGACCCACGACGGGACGGTCAGTTTCACTGTCTTGCCGCCGCTGACATCGCTGCTCTTGCCGGTCTCGGCGGCGCCGCAGGCGGAGAGGGAGAGGACGCCGAGGGCGCCGACCAGCGCGATGGCGGTGCGGGTGGTGCGTGAGTTTCGGACAGTACGCATGGGACTCGGTACTCCTGTCGGTCAGGCAAAGGGGGAACGGCTGTGCGGGGTGGGAAGGAAGGTCAGCTGTGCTTGCGTGCGGTACGAGCCGCGGGCTGGGTGATCCGGTCCAGGACGAGTCCCAGGCAGACGATCGCGATACCGGCCGTCATGCCGAGGCCCATCTCGCCCCGGGACAGGCCCTTCACGACGTCGTAGCCGAGCGCACCGCCACCGACGAGGCCGCCGACGACGACCACGGCCAGCACCAGAACCACGCCTTGGTTGACGGCGAGTTGCAGGGCCGGGCGGGCCAGCGGGAGCTGGACGCCGAAGAGCTGCTGGCGTGCGGACGAACCGAGTGAGCGCGCTGCCTCCATCGCGCCCGGGTCGACCTCGCGCAGGCCCTGGGTGGTGATCCGTACGACGGCGGGCAGCGCGTACACGACCGCGGCGACGATCGCCGACGTGCGGGTGGCGCCGAACAGCGCCACCACCGGGATCAGGTACACGAACTGCGGCATCGTCTGCATCGCGTCCAGCAGCGGGCGCAGCAGCCGCTCCAGCCATCCGGCGCGCGCGCTGAGCACACCGACGAGGATGCCCAGCACCAGGGTGACCACCAGCGCGGCGAGCACCTGGGACAGCGTGTCCAGGGACTTGGCCCAGACACCGAGCGCGCCGACAGCGCCCATCGCGGCGGTCGCCGTGAGCGCGGAGACCCAGTTGCCCACCAGCCACGCCACGGCGGCCACGAGCAGCAGCACCGACCACCAGGGCAGCCACATGAGGGTGTCCCGCAGCGGGTTCAGGATCCACAGCGTGAACTCCCGGGCCCAGACCTCCACGAAGGCCAGGTTGTCGGTGATCCACTCCTGGGCCTGGTTCACCGGCGTGGAGATCTCGTACGTCCATGCCTCGGGCCAGGTGGTGGTGCGTACGGCGGCGGCGGCGCCGACGCCCGCGGCGACCAGCGCCCAGGCCCGGCCGCCGTGCAGCCAGCCGCCGCCCGGTTCCGTGGCGGCGAGACGGTCGCCCGCGGCGGCCGTCGTACGGTCCAGCCAGATGGCGATCAGCACGATCGGGACACCTGCGGCGAAGGCCTTGCCGACGTCCGTCGTGGACAGCGCCGAGTAGACCTCCTCGCCGAGGCCTCCTGCGCCGACCAGGGCGGCGATGACGACCATCGAGAGCGCCATCATGATCGTCTGGTTGAGGCCGAGCAGCATCTGCTTGCGGGCCAGCGGCAGCCGGGCCGTCCACAGCCGCTGCCAGCCGCTCGCGCCCAGCGACCGCGCGGCCTCCAGGGCGCCCGCGTCTGCGCCGCGCAGGCCCAGCGCGGTGAGCCGGGCCATCGGCGGGGCGGCGTAGATCACCGTGCAGAACAGCGCGGCGGGCGTGCCCGTGCCGAAGACCAGCACGAACGGCAGCAGGTACGCGAACGCCGGGAGCACCTGCATGGTGTCCAGCACCGGGCGCAGCGCCCGGTCGAAGCGGTCGAAGACTCCGGCGAGCAGTCCGATCAGCGCACCGAGCACGGCGGCCACCGCCACGGCGACCACCATGAGCGCGATGGTGATCAGGGTGGCGTCCCACATGCCGAGCAGCCCGCAGACGGCGAACGCGCCGAGCGCGGTGAGCGCCACACGGGCGCCGCGCGTGCCGAGTCCGGCGGCCCGCCAGGCGACCAGCACTCCGGCGGCGACCACTCCCAGCCAGCCGAGCGCGTCAAGGCCCTGATACACGCCGTTGACCGCGTCGGTCGCGGTGTTGGACAGGTGCAGCAGGAAGTAGAGGAACAGGGGGTGGGTGTCGCGGTTGTCGATCACCCAGTCGTTGGCGTCGTCGAGCGGCGCCGAGATGTCCACGCTCAGCGCCGACGGCCAGCCCCCGCCGCCGAGCAGCAGCGCGCCGAGGACGACGAGTACGGCCAGGGCGCCGCCGCCCGCGAGCAGTCCGCGGCGGCGGCGTACGAAGTCGCCGAGCCCGCCGGACTGCCCGGGCGCCGCGTCCAGGGCTCCGGGCTTCTTGGTAACCGCGTCCACTGTGATGCCGCTCATCCGCACCACCTCACCTTCTGAGACTGCCGGGTCATGGGCGTTCGACCGGGTTCGTCCTTGCCTGTCATGCCGCCACCGCCGTCGTGTCGACACCGGCGACCACGGCGAGCAGCGCGGCGTGGTCGACCACGCCGACACAGCGGCCCTTGTCCATCACCCGGGCGGGCACGCCCACGCGGGCGACCGTCTCGATGGCCTCGAAGACGGTGGCGTCGGGGGACACGGCGGGACCGGCCTCGGCCTCCTTGGCGTCGACGGCCGGGCGCATCGCCGTACGGACGGTCAGGACCTGCTCACGCGGCACATCGCGGACGAAGTCCCGTACGTAGTCGTCGGCCGGTGAGCCCACGATCTCCTCGGGCGTGCCGAGCTGCACGATCCGGCCGTCCCGCATCAGCGCGATCCGGTCACCGAGACGCAGGGCCTCGCTCAGATCGTGGGTGATGAAGACCATCGTGCGGCCTTCCTCGCGGTGCAGCCGGACGACCTCGTCCTGCATGTCGCGCCGGATCAGCGGGTCGAGCGCGCTGAACGGCTCGTCGAAGAGCAGCACCTCGGGATCGACGGCGAGGGCGCGGGCAAGGCCGACACGCTGCTGCTGACCACCGGAGAGCTGGCCGGGACGGCGGTGCTCCATGCCTTCGAGGCCGACCTTGGCGACGAACTCGGCGGCCTTGGCGCGGCGCGCGGACCGGCCGACGCCCTGGATCTCCAGGCCGTAGGCCACGTTGTCGAGCACGGAGCGGTGCGGCAGCAGGCCGAAGTGCTGGAACACCATCGAGGCCCGGTGCCTGCGCAGTTCACGCAGCCGTGTCTTGTCCATGGACAGCACGTCCTCGCCGTCGATGGCGATGGAGCCGGAGGTCGGTTCGATCAGGCGGGTCAGACAGCGGACGAGGGTCGACTTCCCTGAGCCGGACAGACCCATGACGACGAACACCTCGCCGCGGCGCACATCGAAGCTCACATCGCGTACGGCGGCGGTGCAGCCGGTGCGTTCGCGCAGTTCGGCGGGGTCGAGGGCGGCGAGCTCGGGCGACCGCGGGACGCGGTCGGCCTTGGGTCCGAAGACCTTCCACAGGTCGCGTACGGCGAACACCGGCGAGTCGCCGGTCGCGGCGGCCTCGCTGGTCGCTTCGGTCACCTTGGACACCTTGGTGGCTTCAGTGGCTTTGGTGGTTTCGGTCATCGGGTCTCACTCCCCGTTTCCTTCAGCAGTTCGGCACACTTCTCGCCCACCATCAGGACGCCGATCATCGGATTCACGGCCGGCATCGTCGGAAAGACGGAGGCGTCCGCGATACGGATCCCGTCCAGACCCCGGACCTTCAGGTCGGGGGCGACCACGGCGAGTTCGTCGGCCGCGGCACCCATGCGGCAGGTACCGGCCGGGTGGTAGACGGTGTGCGCGACCTTGCGCGCGTACTCACTCAGCTCCTCGTCGCCCGTCACCTCGGGCCCCGGGCAGACCTCCCGCTTGAGCCAGCCCGCGAGCGGCTCGGCCCTGGCGATCTCACGGGCTATGCGGATGCCGTCCACGAGGGTGCGGCCGTCGTAGTCGTCCTCGTCCGTGAAGTAGCGGAAGTCGAGCGCGGGCTTGACCTCCGGGTCTGCGCTGGTGAGGTAGACCCGGCCGCGGCTGCGCGGCTTGGGGATGTTCGGGGTCATCGACACACCGTGCGGCGGGCGTTCGTAGCCGAGCCGCTCCGGATTGTCGGTGAAGGGGATCTGGTAGAAGTGGAACATCAGGTCAGGGCCCTGGTGTTCGGGGTCCCGGCGCACGAACAGACCGGCGTCGGAGTCCATCGCCGAGTTCTCCGGGATCGGCCCGTGGGTCTCCCAGACGATCACCGACTCGGGGTGGTCGAGCAGGTTCTCGCCGACGCCCGGCAGATCGTGGACGACGGGGATGCCGAGCGCCTCCAGATCGGACTTGGGCCCGATACCGGAGTGCATCAGCAGCCGCGGGGTGTCGACCGCGCCGGCGCAGACGATGACTTCGCGGCGCGCGGTGATCAGCCGCTCCTCACCGTCCTTGCCGCGTACATGGACCCCGGTGGCGCGGGAGCCGTCCAGCTCCAGCCGGTACGCCCAGGTCTCCAGCAGGATGGCGAGGTTGGGCCGCTCGTCCATCACCGGGTGGAGGTAGGCCACCGAAGCCGAGGAACGCTTGTTGTTCTCGGGGTGGTAGGCGAGGTCGAAGAAGCCTGCGCCGTCGTCGAACGGCTTCTTGTTGAAGCCCTCGACCCGGGGGACGCCGAGCGCGGCCTGGGCGGCGTCCACGAAGTCGCGGGCGATCGCGTTACGGTCCGCGTCGTCCACCGGCACGATGTTGTTGAGCAGCCGGTCGAAGTACGGGTCCATGGCCGCCGCGTTCCAGCCCGCGGCGCCGGACTCCTCCCACTCGTCCCAGTCGGACGGCAGCGGCTTGAAGGCGATGAGGGTGTTGTGCGACGAGCAGCCGCCGAGCACCCGGGCGCGGCTGTGCCGGATATGGGAGTTGCCGCGCGGCTGCTCGGTGGTGGGGTAGTCGTAGTCCAGCTCCCCGCCGAGCAGACCCATCCAGCGGCGCAGGGTCAGCACGTCGTCACGGCCGACATCGCTCGGGCCGCCTTCGATGACGGCGACGGTGGTGTCCGGGTTCTCGGTGAGGCGGGAGGCGATCACCGAACCAGCGGTACCGCCCCCGACCACGACATAGTCGTACTCGGGTATGTGCTTGGTCTTGTCCATGGTGTGTTTTTTCCTGCTCCGCGTCCGGGTCAGCCTGCGAACCAGCGCACGGGGCGCGGGGCGAGGTTCTGGTAGATGTGCTTGGTCTCGCGGTACTCGGCGAGCCCGGCCGGGCCGAGCTCCCGGCCGATGCCGGACTTGCCGAAACCGCCCCACTCCGCCTGCGGGAGGTAGGGGTGGAAGTCGTTGATCCAGACCGTGCCGTGGCGCAGCCGCCCGGCGACGCGCCTGGCGCGCCCGGGGTCGCCGCTCCACACGGCGCCCGCGAGGCCGTACTCGGTGTCGTTGGCGAGGGCGACGGCCTCGTCCTCGGTGCGGAAGGTCTCCACGGTCAGGACCGGGCCGAAGACCTCCTCGCGGATCACCCTCATGGCGCGGTGGCAGTGGTCGAGGACGGTGGGCCGGTAGAAGTAGCCGGGGCCTTCGGGCCGGATGCCGCCCGCGCGCAGCACGGCGCCTTCGTCCAGGGCGGAGGCCACGTACTCCTCGGTCCTGGCGAGCTGCTGCGCGGAGACGAGGGGGCCGCACTCGACGCCCTCGTCCGTGCCGCGGCCGATACGGATCTTCTCGGCACGGCGGGCGAGCTCGTCCACGAAGCGCTCGCGGAGGGACTCCTCGATGATCAGCCGGGAACCGGCCGAGCAGACCTGCCCGCTGTGGATGAAGGCGGCGTTCAGGGCCTGGTCCACGGCGGTGTCGAAGCCCGCCTCGGTGGCGCAGGCGTCGGCGAAGACCACGTTCGGGTTCTTGCCGCCGAGCTCCAGGGCGACCTTCTTGACGGTGTCGGCGGCGGCGCGCATGACCTTGGTGCCGCTGACGATGCCGCCGGTGAAGGACACGAGGTCGACATCGGGGTGCTCGGCGAGGCGGGCGCCGACGGTGTCGCCGGCGCCGGTGACGATATTGGCGACACCGGCGGGGAGACCGGCCTCCTGGAGCAGGTGGATCAGCGCGACCGTGGTCAGCGGGGTGATCTCGCTGGGCTTGATCACGAAGGTGTTGCCGGCGGCGAGCGCCGGGGCGATCTTCCAGCTGGCCTGGAGCAGCGGGTAGTTCCAGGGCGTGATCAGCGCACACACGCCCACGGGCTCATGCACGACCACGCTGTGGATCTCGCTGGAGCCGGCGTCCACGACACGTCCGGTCTCGTTCACGACCAGGTCGGCGAAGTACGCGAACGCGTCGGCGACGCAGTCGATGTCGACGCGCCCTTCCTCCGCCGTCTTCCCGGCGTCCCGGCTCTCGAGCAGTCCGAGCTGCTCGCGGTCCCGGCGCAGCAGTCCCGCGACCCGCCGCAGCAGGGCGGCCCGCTCGGCCACCGGTGTGCGGGGCCAGTCCCCGTGATCGAACGCGCGGCGCGCGGCGGCGATCGCGGCATCGGTATCCGCGTCGCCACCCTCCGCCACGACGGCGAAGGCGGTGGCGTCGACGGGGTCGATGATCTCTCGCGTGGCTCCAGAGTCGGCTTTACGCCAATCTCCGTCCACGTGGATGGTCAGTTGTACTGACACGTCGCGTTTGGCCTTCCATTCCCGGTATGTCTCTCACCAGCAGAGACTGGTGAGCGGATCGCCTGCCCCGGGGTTGCGAAAGCATGCGTGACGGGTGGCTGGAAGTGGTCGGCCTCACTTTCCGAGTCCCGGTCTCGCAGCAGGCCGTCCGTTCTCATGACGGGAAGTGCACACTTCCGTAAGGTGGTGTGCATGATGGAGAAGACCTACTCGATCGTTGAAGCCCGTGCAAGCCTGGGCGCCATCGCGCGCGAGGTCGGTGTGACCCGTGAGCCAGTCGCCATCACCGATCACGGGCAGACCGTCGCGATACTGGTCAGCCCGGCTGACGCTCTGGAGCTCCAGGAGCTACGGGCTCTGGCCGCCTACCGCGCCCGACAGGTCCGGGGCGAGGACGCCGGTGTCTCGCATGACGAGGCGTACAACCGCGTGTTCGGTGCGGGTGAGGCGTGAGTTACGAGGTCATCTGGGAACCAGAGGCCCTCACCCAGGCAGAGCGGTTCGCCAAGGACGACCCTCACGGTATGCGGCAAGTGTTCAGCGCCGTCGACCGCCTCGCGGGCAACCCTCGCCCCGAAGGCGCGTTCGGCAGTGCTGACCTGTTGCGGGTCCACGTCGGCCGCTACCGGGTGCTGTATGAGATCAGTGATCTGCGGATCCGCGTCAGCGTGATCCACCTCGGGCGCCTGCGCTGAAACCCGACCCGGCTGCGGCTCGGCGATCGGCGTGATGGCAGTCAGTTCAGTCGTGTCAGTCGTGCGACGCCCTGGCCACCACGAAGGACACCAGCCGGGCCGTTCCGGGGCCCAGCGCCGACCAGCTGGTGTCCACAGCGAACACGGCGAAGGCGGCGGTCGGGAACTTCTCCGTCATCCAGGCTAGGGAGTCCGGGTCCGCGTCACCGCTGAGCGCGGCGGCCAGCTCCTCGATGCCGGGGTTGTGGCCGACCAGCAGCGCTGTGACCGCGTCCGGCGGCACCTCGCGCAGCACAGTCATGAGCTCGTCGGGTCCGGCCTCGTACACCCGATCGTCGAAGGTCACGGGTAGCTCGCCGCCGCCCAGGGAGGCGGCCGCGTGGGCCCAGGTCTCGCGGGTACGCAGGGACGGGGAGCAGATCACCAGGTCCGGCGCGCAGTCCATCTCGCGGAGCAGCCGGCCGGCCTCCGCGGCGTCATCGCGGCCTTGCGGGGCAAGCGGACGCTCATGGTCCTCGACGCCCTGCGGCGTCGCGGATTTGGCATGCCTCAGCAGCACCAGACGGATGCCGCTCTGCTCGTGGCCGCTACCGGTACCGGGAGTCATGGCCCCAGGTTGGCACAGGGCCCGTCAAAGCGCTGCGGGGGCCCCCCCCCGCCGGGGGCCCCGGCCCGGCCCCCTAGAGCATTAGGCCCGCTCCGCGCCCCGCCCCGCGCCCCGGGCCCACAGGCA
>NZ_JBHXFA010000069.1:0-6888 GCF_042724175.1 Streptomyces sp. NPDC127084 | reverse complement strand
TCCCGGTCCCGGGCTGAATGGCCCCATGTGGCCACAGGCCCCGTCAAAGCGCTGCGGGGCGCCACACCGCGGTGTGGCGCCCCAGAGCGAAGTTACTGAATGCGGCGGAAGCCGCCGGCCTCCCGGAGACCGGAACGGACTAGATGAGACCGAGGCCGCGAACCGCCTCGCGCTCCTCCGCCAGCTCCGCGACCGACGCGTCGATGCGGGTGCGGGAGAACTCGTTGATGTCCAGACCCTGGACGATCTCGTACTTGCCGTCCTTGCAGGTGACCGGGAAGGAGGAGATCAGGCCCTCCGGGACGCCGTAGGAGCCGTCGGACGGGATACCCATGGAGGTCCAGTCGCCCTCGGCGGTGCCGTTGACCCAGGTGTGGACGTGGTCGATGGCGGCGTTGGCGGCGGAGGCCGCGGAGGAGGCGCCACGAGCCTCGATGATCGCCGCGCCGCGCTTGGCGACGGTCGGGATGAAGGTGTCGGCCAGCCAGGCCTGGTCGTTGACGATCTCCGCGGCGTTCTTGCCGGCGATCTCCGCGTGGAAGATGTCCGGGTACTGGGTCGCGGAGTGGTTGCCCCAGATGGTGAGGCGCTTGATGTCGGAGACGGCGGCGCCGGTCTTGGCGGCCAGCTGCGAGATCGCGCGGTTGTGGTCGAGGCGGGTCATGGCCGTGAAGCGCTCGGCCGGTACGTCCGGGGCCGCGGCCTGCGCGATGAGCGCGTTGGTGTTGGCCGGGTTGCCCACGACGAGGACCTTGATGTCGTCCGCGGCGTGGTCGTTGATGGCCTTGCCCTGCGGCTTGAAGATGCCGCCGTTGGCGGAGAGCAGGTCACCGCGCTCCATGCCCTTGGTCCGCGGACGGGCGCCCACGAGCAGCGCGACGTTGGCTCCGTCGAACGCCACGTTCGGGTCGTCGGTGATGTCGATGCCCTGGAGCAGCGGGAAGGCGCAGTCGTCGAGCTCCATGGCGGTGCCCTCGGCGGCCTTCAGACCCTGCGGGATCTCCAGCAGGCGCAGCTTGACCGGCACGTCCGCGCCGAGCAGCTGGCCGGAGGCGATGCGGAAGAGCAGCGCGTAGCCGATCTGGCCGGCCGCGCCGGTGACGGTGACATTCACGGGAGTGCGGGTCATAGCGATCTCCGTAAGACAGCTGGCGGTGGGGGTTCCCTGCCCCGGGTGCTGGATACCTCATACATCGCCGTGATCGATCTCTCGACGTGAAGAGATATCCGGCGTCAGGCTATCCGACCCGGGGGCCGCCCCACTGCCGCCCCCTCATAGTGCCGCCCCCATGTGGTGCGGCTCACTCAGGGCGCGCCCCGCCGGGCGCGCGGTAGCGCACGGGGGCGCCCCTGCACCGCCCGCACCACCGCTCACTGCTCGGCCGTGCATCCCTTCGTCCCGGCCGTCAGGGTCGCGCAGGCCTTGGCCTCCGCTTCCGAGGTGGCCGCGACCATCGGCGTGTAGGCGTCGCCGTCGGCGTTCACCAGGCCGTTCTCCGCGGCGTCGCCCGCCGATATCGAGACCTTGTCCCCCGCCGCCGCCTTGGTTATCCGCGCCCAGGCGGCCGCGCAGGTCTCGCTGTAGCGGACCTCGACCACGGCCGTACCGACGGTGGCGCGCGCGGAGGTGACGGCGAGCTGACCGCCGCACCCCATGTTCTCCGGGTCCTGGCCGGTGCAGTCGGCACCAGAGCATTTCACCCCAGCGGGCAGCTCGGGGGTACTGGTGCTGGGGGTGGCGGACGGCGCCTCGGCCACGGGTCGGTCACCGGGCTCGCCGCCGCCACCGAGGTCGGTCAGCAGCACAGCTGCCGCGACCACCAGAAGCGCCCCGACAACGCCCGCGATGAACAGCGGCACCCTGCTGCGACCGCCCCCGCCGCGCCCCCGGTCCTCCGGACCGGACTCGGCGGCACGCCCCACGCCTCGCTGCTGTGGAATGGAGTGCGGGCCACCCTCCCGGGCGGCACCGTAGGCGTCACCGTACGCAGCACCACCAGGGCCTGACGGCGGCGCCGCCGTCCGTGAGAACCCTGCCCTGGCGCCGGAACCGCCCGACGCGCCCGGCGCGTCCGCGCCGAACTCCCCGAGCGCCGCCCGCGCCTGCGAAATGCGGATGGCCTCCATCGTCATGTCATGCCGCATCTCGGAGCGGCTCCAGGCACGCTCAGCGAGCTCCCACATGGTGGTCAGGTGGGCCGGGTTCGTGCCCGTCACCTCGGCGAGCGCAACGATCGCGCGCTTGGGCGCGAGCAGTCGCCCGTTCAGATAGCGCTCCCATGACGTCTTGCTGAACCCCGTCCGGTCCGAGACGGCCGCGATACTCAGCCCGCTGCGGTCAACGAGCCGCCGCAACTGGCTGGCGAATTCCTTGACCTGAGGGTCCAGCTCTTCCGGTAGCGCCTTCCAACGAGGCATTGCTCCCCCTTGTCCCCCCGACGTGCCTGATGTGCCCCGCGCTGGGTGCCCCTGCCACACCTCCGGGTCTCTCGGAGAGATGCGCAGAGCCAGGATGTTAGTTCCTATACACCGGACGCACGGGGGCATTCGCGACATTTACGCACACCCGCGTGCGCCTGTGTCCAGAAAGCCCGACCCAGTCTCGCATCCGCCGCGCCACGATCACACCATGGCGGAACCGTCACTTCCATGCCACAGGCACCTAATCTCGCTTGCCTCCCGATTGGCGCGTGCATGACGCTGTTGCCCATGACGGCGCCCGTCCTCCCACGGGGGAGAGGACGGGGCCGTCGCAGCACGACGGCACCCACGCCGAACGCGAACGAATACGCCGCAGACGGCGGACGAGCACCCACGCGGCCAGGAGTGCCGCCACCATCGCAGCCGCCGACAGGGCGAGCACCCCCACCGCACCGCCGCGGCGGTGCATCCGCGCCACCCAGGAGCCGGCCGTCCCAGAGCGGGCCACCGCAGGGCGAGTCATCCCGGAGGGGGTGGCACGGGACGCCACTCCCTCTTCATGCGAGGGCACGACCGGGCTTTGCCCGCCCCGGCCACCTCCGGCACCTCGGCCGTCCTGCCCGACCCGGCCGGCCCCCTCGCCTCTGCCGGCCCCTTGGCCGTCGACCGGTAAGCCCGGGGCGCGGACAGCCCTCCCGCTCCATACCGCGTCCGCGAGCTCCCACAGCGCGAGCAGTCGGCGTGAAGGCTCACCGGCGACCGCGCAGAGGGCCTCCACAGCACGCCGCGGCACGGGCTGCTCGCCGCACAGATAGCGCTGCCACGACGACTTGCTGTACGGGGTGCGGGCCGCCAGCGCGGTCAGGCTCAGCCCGGACCACGCCCGCAGTCGCCGCAGCTCGCCCACCAGCTGCTCACACTCGGGGCCGCTGCTCACCGGCGCGCGCCGTCGGATATGCGGCCTCCTCCCGCCCCTCTCGCCCGTATGGCGACCTCACAGAGCACCACAAGCCGCGTCGGCTCCACCGCGCACACACGGGCCAGCTCCTCGACGGCCTGCATGGGCACGGGCTGCTTGCCGTTGAGATAGCGCGCCCAGGACGAGCGGCTGTAGGCGGTCCGGGCGGCGAGTGCGGTGAGACTCAGCCCGCTGTGGTCCTTCAACCTGCGCAACTGCGCGATCAGCGTGTGCTCATGGTCGGCGAGCGCAGCCGGTAGTTCCTTCCATCTGGACATGACCCGTCCCCCGATTTCCTTCGTCCTTCTTTCGTTTTTCCTTCACTGCATTTCCCCGGTCCACTTTCCCGCTTTCTCCCACCCCATGAGATCACTACCGACAGTGACGATTCCACCCCATTCGCGGCATTGGCGAGAAGACGACAAGCCCTTGCGTCCCACGGTGTTGTCATGCATGAGCACGTTTCGGCAGCTCAGCGCGCCGTACGTCCCACAAGGTCCCCAACAGCCGAATTCCCTGGAGAAGCGCGGAGCCGGCGCGCGACAGTCGAATTCCGTGCCGGGTGACCGCACTCGGACGGCCAACGGAGGGAACAGATCAATGAACGCCGCACGCAAGCGCATCGTGCTCGCCGTCGCCACCGCGGCCATCGGCGCCGGGCTCGCACTCGCCCCCTCGGCCGGGGCGAGCTCCCAGTCGAGCGCGGAGCTCCAGGCCTCGTGCAACTGGCCCTACGTCTGCTTCTACAAGGGCAGCACCAAGACCGGTCAGTTCAAGGACGTCACCAGCGGGTGGCAGAATCTGGGCGCCAGCAAGGGCGCGGACCGGATGGTGAACACCCGTCGCGACGACGTCGTCCACACCCACTTCACCAACGGCAAGACCTGGTGCACCCCGCCCGAGAACACCACGTACTTCAACTCATGGGTCGTGGACAAGGTGCGTATCAGCTCCGCCTCCTCCTGCTGAGGTCGGCCGTCGGCAAGCGTCTGCCCCTGCCCGGCACAGGACCGGGGCAGGGGCAGGGGCAGGGGCTAGCGGACCGTGAAGCGGACCGCGTCCTCCAAGAACGGGATCTCCAGCCAGGGCTTGGGCTGAGCCATCAGCGCGAGCAGCACGATCACGACGCCGAGCAGACCGTACGTGATCATGTCGGTGAACCGTGAACGCACCGCCAGCATGCCGACGGAGGGCAGCACTCGACGCAGCACCGCTCCGGTGAGCAGGGCGACGCCGACGAGGACCGTGCCGACCCGGAAGGACTGCGGGAACGGGTCGGTGCCGACGATCAGCAGTCCGAGCGCCGCCAGCCCGATCACGGTGAGCAGCGGCCACTGGCGGGCCGGCGCCGGGGCGTCCCTGGGTGCCGCGCGCCCGCCGCCCTCCGGACGGGCGGTGTCACGGGTGACCTTGGGCGGACGACGGGACCGGGACGCGCTCGCCTGCCGGGCTTCCTCTCGGCCTTCCCCGACGGAATCCGGACCCTCCTTCGCAGACGGCTCATCACGCGCCCCGTCGGACGCCGCGTCAGACGGCTCGTCGGATGCCGCGTCAGACGCCTCGTCGCGTGGTTCGTCACGCGACGCCGCCCCGCTCAGCTCGTCACCTGCGCCGTCAAGCGGTTCATCCGAGTCGGCGGCATCACGATCCGGGGAGTCCGGTCCCGGTGCGGGCTTGCCCATGACCGCTCAGCCCGTGGCGTCGGCTGCGGCCCGCTCTGCCGCCTCGACAACATTGACCAGCAGTTGCGCCCGGGTCATCGGTCCGACGCCGCCGGGGTTCGGAGCGACCCAGCCGGCCACCTCCGCGACGCCGGGGTGCACATCGCCGACGATCTTTCCGTTCTCGTCACGGCTGACACCCACGTCGAGTACCGCGGCGCCCGGCTTCACGTCCTCCGGCTTCACCAAGTGCGGCACGCCCGCGGCGGCGACGATGATGTCGGCCTGCCGAATCTGGGCGGACAGGTCACGGGTGCCGGTGTGGCACTGCGTCACCGTCGCGTTCTCGGACTTGCGGGTCAGCAGCAGCGGCATCGGCCGCCCGATGGTGACCCCGCGCCCCACGACCACCACATGCGCACCGTTGATCTCCACGCCGTGGCGGCGCAGCAGCGTGATGATGCCCGCGGGTGTGCAGGGCAGCGGCGCCTTCTCGTTGAGCACCAGACGCCCCAGGTTCATGGGATGCAGCCCGTCCGCGTCCTTGGCCGGGTCCATCAACTCCAGCACGCGGTTGGTGTCGATGCCCTTGGGCAGCGGCAACTGCACGATGTAGCCCGTGCACTCGGGGTTGTCGTTGAGCTCCCGGACGACCGCCTCGATCTCCTCCTGCGAGGCGGTGGCGGGCAGTTCGCGCTGGATGGACGCGATGCCCACCTCCGCGCAGTCGCGGTGCTTTCCTGCCACGTACTTCTGGCTGCCGACGTCCTCGCCGACGAGCAGCGTTCCCAGGCCGGGCGTGACGCCCGCAGCCTTGAGCGCCGTCACACGGGCGGTCAGATCGGACTTGATAGAGGCTGCGGTGGCCTTGCCATCGAGAATCTGGGCGGTCATACCCCCATCCTCGCGGATGACCCCTCCCCTGTTCCAATTCAGGGCGCCGCGCGGTGACACGAGGTTGCACTTATGCAACACATACTCTTAGCGGCTGGACAAAAAACCGATCATTCGACCACGATGTCCTGGCGCAGTGTCGGGGGGCAAACCGCTTGTTTTCGTAAATCTCCTCCGTCAGGACCGCGCCGTCCCCGCAATCCAACGGAGGAATCCCCGCCATGAGCTTCGGCGACCCGAACAACCCCTACGGGCAGCAGCCCCAGCAGCCGCCGCAGGGCCAGCCCGGGTACGGCTACCCGCAGCAGGCACCGCAGGGCGTCCCCCAGCAGGGCTACGGCTACCCGCAGCAGCCTGGGCAGTACCCGCAGGCCCCCGCGTACCCCCAGGCCGGATACGGCCAGCAGCCCGGATACGGGCAGACGCCTGAACTCGCCCACTGGGGCCTGCGGTTCGGCGCCTACCTGCTGGACACGCTGATCACCCTCGGTCCGTACTACCTGCTCTCGGGTATCGGCGTGGCCATGAGCGACCCCGGGGAGACCGGCGGCCTCGCCGTGCTCGCCATTCTGGGCTTTGTGTACATGATCGGCATGTTCTTCTTCCAGCTCTACAAGGAGGGCACGACCGGTCAGACGATCGGCAAGAAGGTCCTCAAGATCCGCCTGCTGAAGGAGGCCGACGGCTCCACCCTCGGCTTCGGCATGGCCTTCGTCCGCAAGCTGGCCCACATCCTCGACGCCATGCCGTGCTACATCGGCTTCCTGTGGCCGCTCTGGGACGAGAAGAAGCAGACCTTCGCCGACAAGATCTGCAGCTCGGTGGTCGTGCGCGGCTGACGCGACCGAGTGACACAGCGACGGGGGGGCCCCGGTCATGCGGAGCCCGCCCCGGGTTTATTATGACCCCCCCAGAGTGGCGCCCCCGCCGCCCCGGCCCCGTAAGCGCGGCCGG
>NZ_JBHXFA010000068.1:0-36012 GCF_042724175.1 Streptomyces sp. NPDC127084 | reverse complement strand
GGATCGGGCAGACCGGGAGGTTCGGCCGGTCACACCCTTCCGCTGCTCATACGCCGGCGGCGGGCGAAGAAGAAGACGCCACCCGCGGCCGCGGCGACGACAAGCCCACCGCCCACCGCCATCTCGGCGGTCGAGGGGCGGTGCGAGCCACCGATACCACCCTGTGCGCCCCGGGCGGACAGCACGGTGAACGTACGGGTGGCGATCCGGTTGCTGTCGTTGCACCGGACGGCGAGGTTGTACTGGCCGGGCGTGGCGTTGTCATAGATACGGGCCGTGGCGTCGGCGACACCGCTGCCCACCCGGAAGAAGCGGTCGTCGAAGTTGCCGCCCCGGCCGCGGTCGTTGAAGTTGTTGCGACCACGGTTGTTGTTACCCCGGCCGCGGTCGTTGAAATTGTTGTTGTTACGCCCGCGGTCGTTGAAGTTGTCGTTGGCGTCGGCGTTGGCATTGGCGTTGGCGTTGCTGTTCTCGTTCTGGTTGAAGTTGAAGTTGAAGTTGCCGTTGCCGTTGCCGTTCCCGTTCCCGTTGCCCGAGCCGGTCCCTGTGCCGTTGCCCGAGCCGGTCCCGTTGTTGTCCGACCCGCCGTCATCGTTGCTGTTGACGGAAGCGTTTCCGTTGGCGTTGCCGTTCCCGAGGCCCTCTCCGTCGGAATCCGTGCCGTTCGCGTTTCCGGTGCCACGCCCGTTGCCCGCGTTCCCGTGGTCGCGTTGGTCGCGGGCATCGCCGTTGCCGTTCGCGTTCGCGCTCTCGTTGCCGTTGATGTTCACATTGGCGTTGGGGCTGGCACTCCCGTCGGGGACCGCGGCGGCGTTTCCGGTGCCGCCCACGGAGTTGTCACCGGCCGACTTGCCCGTGGCGTTTCCAGCGGCGGTCCCGTCGGGTACCGCCTTGACGGCACCGTCGGGGTTGGCGGGCGTGTTGCCGGCCGGATTCCCGGCCGTGCTCCCGTTGGGGTTTCCGGCCGCATTGCCGGCAGTGTTGCCGGCCGGATTCCCGCCCGCGTTCCCGTTGGGGTCGGCGGCCTTGTTGCCGGTCGCGTTCCCGGCTGCACTTCCGTTGGGGTTTCCGGCGTTGCTTCCGTTCGGCTTGGCGGCAGGGCTCCCGCCCTGGTCGCGGTTGGGGCCGTAGTACCCGCCGCGGTCGCGGTCGGTGGTCAGGTTCGCGGTGGGAAAGGCGTTGGACGTGACGACCCCGCCCCGGCCGCAGCCGTCGACCTGGATGTGCATGGTCCCGCCCTGGTGGACCGCCGATGGCGACAGGGTGATGTTCCTCGGGCCGGTGCCATTGCCGTTGCTGGTGGCGGCGACCACGGGCCCCGTGAGCCCCATGGCCGCGCAAGCGGTGACGCTCACCGCGATGGCGCGTGAAGCACGCATGGTTGAACCTCCAGTGGACGGCGCCCCGGAACGGTGCTCCGGAGTTCGATGACAACGCCCTCCATGACGAACACTCACCGGAATGCACTTTCGCCGCATTTCGGAACTGGTCCACCCCGGTGAGCCGACACGCCGGTCCCGGCAGCCCGGATCTGACGGTTCCGCAGGTCACAGCCACAACACAGCTTGTATGGCTAAATACTCGTTCGGCCTCACCCCAAGTGGCCGTACCACCCGTTCGCCCCTCCCGAGTCGCAGCCCCGCGCAGGGGTGCTTACCGTGCCTGCACACGATGAGATGGGAGAACCATGGGCCTGGACTACACCGGCTCGGAGTCGAGGAGGCGCTCACCCTGGGGCGTACTGGCTCTCGTCATGCTCACCGGCCTGGCGCTGGTGCGCAACGGCGTTGACGTGGGGATGGGACCGCCCCAACCGGCCGTCGCCGCCGCCCTCGACAGCGGCCAGAGCAAGGTGAACTCGCTCGCCGCGAACGGAGCGGTGGTGCCGCTGGCGTACGCGCCCGCCTCACGGATCGCCATCCCCGCCATCCGGGTCGACGCGCCGATCGTCGATGTCGGCCTCGACCCCAACGGCTGGATCGAGGCGCCGCCACCCCAGGACACCAACCTCGCCGGCTGGTACCAGAACGGCATCGCCCCTGGCTCACAGGGCACCGCCGTGATCGTCGGGCATGTCGACAACGCCGGGGGCCCCGCCGTGTTCTACGGACTCGGCGCGCTCCAGAAGGGCGTCCACATCGAGGTGGCCCGCTACGACGGCCGGACCGCCGTCTTCGAGGTGTACGGGGTCGAGGTGTTCTCGAAGCAGAACTTCCCCGCCGCCCGCGTCTACGGAGACACCGGTAGTCCCGAGCTGCGGGTGATCACCTGCGGCGGAGGCTATTCGCAGGCCGGTGGGTACGACGGCAACGTCGTCGTCTTCGCCCGCATGATCGCCTCGCGCTGACCGCCCGAGGGGACCCGCCGTCGTGGCACCGCCGCGGCGGCCCTCGACATGTCCGACCGCGGCCTCCGCGGTCGGGGGGTCAGGAACGGCGTACCAGCGGGAACGGCAGGGTCTCCCGGATGGTGAGTCCGGTCAGGAACATCACCAGCCGGTCCACCCCGATGCCGAGTCCCCCGGTCGGTGGCATCGCGTACTCCAGTGCGTCGAGGAAGTCCTCGTCGAGCTCCATGGCCTCCGGGTCGCCGCCAGCGGCGAGCAGTGACTGGGCGGTGAGGCGGCGGCGCTGTTCGACCGGGTCGGTGAGCTCCGAGTAGGCGGTACCCAGCTCGGTGCCGAAGGCGACGAGGTCCCAGCGTTCGGCGAGGCGCGGGTCCCGGCGGTGCTGGCGGGTGAGCGGGGAGACGTCCGTGGGGAAGTCCTTGTAGAAGGTCGGCAGCACGGTCCTCTCCTCCACCAGCCGCTCGTACATCTCCAGGACCACGTCGCCCCGGGTGTCGTCGGGGATGTGCGGGACTCCCGCGACATCGCAGAGCCTGCGCAGGTCGTCCTCCCCGGTGTCGGCGTCGACCTCTTCGCCGAGGGCCTCCGACAGCGCCCCGTAGACCGTCTTGACGGGCCAGGGCCCGGAGATGTCATGGGCGACGAGCGTCCCGTCAGGCCCCGCCCTGTGTGCGACGGGCAATCCGAACGCCGCGGTGGCCGCGCCCTGGATGAGCTCACGGGCCAGGTCGAGCATCACGTCGTAGTCGGCGAAGGCCTGGTACGCCTCCAGCATCGTGAACTCGGGGTTGTGCTTGTAGGAGATCCCTTCGTTGCGGAAGGTGCGGCCCAGTTCGAAGACCTTCTCCAGACCGCCGACGCACAGCCGTTTGAGGTACAGCTCGGGCGCGATACGCAGATAGAGGTCGAGGTCGTAGGCGTTGATGTGGGTGGTGAAGGGGCGGGCGTTGGCGCCCCCGTGGATCTGCTGGAGCATCGGGGTCTCGACTTCGAGATAGCCGCGTTCCAGCAGCCCTTGACGCAGCGCCTGGACCGCCGCCGACCTGGCCCGGACTACGGCGCGGGCGTCAGGCCGGGCGACCAGGTCGAGATAGCGCCGGCGGACCCGGGCCTCGGGGTCGGCGAGGCCGCGGCGCTTGTCCGGTAGCGGGCGCAGGCACTTGGCGGTGAGCTGCCAGGAGCCTGCGAAGAGGGTGAGTTCACCGCGGTCGCTTGCGCCGATCTCACCGGTGGCGGTGATGTGGTCGCCGAGGTCGGCGTCCGCCCGGAACGCGTCGAGTACGCCGGGGCCGGAGCCCTGGCGGGTGAAGGCGATCTGGAGGTCTCCGGACCAGTCACGGATCACGGCGAAGACGATCCCGCCGAAGTCGCGGACGGCCATCACGCGCCCGGCGACGGTGGCCTGCTCCCCGGTGTGCGCCCCGGGGACGGGTGAGGGGTGGGCCGCGCGGACGGCGGCGAGGGTGGTGGTGGGTCCGGCGACCCCGACCGGGTAGGGGTCGATGCCCCGCTCGCGCAGCCGGTCCAGTTTGCGATGGCGGATGCGTGCCTGCTCCGTGAGCCGCCGCTCCCCCATCGGGCGTACGGTGTCGGGCCCGGCCAGCTCCAGCGCCTCGATGGCGGGCAGCCCCGCGGTCCCGGCCACCGGTCCGCTGAGCGCGTGCCGCCGCCCGTTGCCCCGGAGCCTGCGCAGGCTCGGTACGGAGACGAAGCCTTCGGCGATCGCCGACGCGAGACCGATACGGGCGAGGGCCCCCGCGTCCCCGAAGCAGAGGAACCGGGGGTACCACGACGGCTGGTACTTGACGTTGGAGCGGTACAGGGCTTCGAGCTGCCACCAACGCGAGAAGAACAGCAGCAGCCTGCGCCAGGCCCGCAGCACGGGGCCGGCGCCGATCCTGGCGCCTTCCTCGAAGACCGCGCGGAACACGGCGAAGTTCAGCGAGATACGGCGGATGCCGAACTGCGCAGCCTGCGCACACAGCTCCGCGACCATGAACTCCATGATGCCGTTCGGGGCGCTGTCGCGGTCGCGGCGCATCACGTCGAGCGAGACACCGTCGCGCCCCCACGGTACGAAGGAGAGCAGCGCTATCAGCCTGGTCCCGGCCGACGCCGGATCGCCGTCGAAGGCTTCGACCAGCAGGCAGTCCCCGTCCCCGGGATCGCCGAGCCGGTCCAGCGCCATGGAGAACCCGCGTTCGGTCTCGGTGTCCCGCCAGGCGTCGGCGCGGTCGATGGCCAGCTCCATCTCCCTGTCGCTCAGCGCGGAGTGCCTCCGTACCCGCACGGTGGCGCCGAGCCTGCGCACCCGGTGGACGGCCTGCCGGGTGACCCGCATATCGCGGCCGTCGAGGTCGAAGCGGTCCACGTACAGGATCGCCTCGTCACCGAGCTGGATGGCACCGAGCCCCGACCGCCCGTACGCCCTGGCGCCGTCCTCGGACGCGCCCATCACGGCGGGGACCCAGGCATGGCGGCGGGCGACGTCCAGCCAGCCCTCGATCGCGGGTGTCCACGCCTCCTTGTCGCCCACCGGGTCGCCGCTGGCCAGGGCGACCCCTGCCTCGACCCGGTAGGTGACGGCCGCCTTGCCGTTCGGGGCGAAGACGACGGCCTTGTCGCGGCGGGTGGCGAAGTAGCCGAGCGAGTCCTGCGAACCGTAGGCGCCGAGCAGCGCGCGGATACGGGGCTCCTCGTCGCCGTGCAGCGCCGCTTCCATCCGCTGGGAGCGGAAGAGCGTCGCGGCGGAGTTCAGCAGGGCGAGTGCGCCGAAGAGACCCAGGATGAAGTAGAGCGCCCGGGGCGGGGTGCCGTCGAACTGCCGACCGGACGCGAGCCCGCCGAGCACCCGGTCGGCCGACCAGAGCAGCCGCTGCCCTGCTGCGAGGGTGCCGGGGAAGAGCTCGACAAGCCCCCAGCCGACCAGCACACCGGCGGCGAGCCCGACCACCAGCACGGCGATGGCGCGCCGTAGCGCCGCGCGCCGGGTCTCTGCGTAGAACTCGCGCCGGGCGGCGACCAGCAGCAGGAAGGCGGCCAGGCACACCAGGAGGTTGGGGACCACCTCCCAGTACCGGCCGACGGCGACGGTCAGGACGTCGGCGACGAAGATCAGCACGAGATAGACGACGACCAGCCACCAGGCGACCTTCTTGCGGGCGCCGATGGCTCCGGCGAGCAGCAGCAGGAAGACGGCGTAGGCGAGGTTGGCGCTGACCGGCACGACGTTCTGGTCGAGGAACACCACCACGGGCCGCAACAGCCTGCGCAGCGGGGCGAGCAGCGCGAGCAGCGCGCAGAACACCCCGAGCAGGGCGAAGAACATCGCGAAGCCGCCCGGCACCTTGGCCATGAAGCCGCTCCGGGTGAAGGCCGAGCGCTCCGCCGCGCTGACACTCATGTTCCGCACTCTAGGGAGAGCTTCGCCGGGGCGCCTGTCGGCGGCGGAGCGAGTGGATGGTGGCGGCGGTGTTCCGCGTGACGGCGGTACACGCCGAGCACACCGGCTTCCCGTACGGGTCCGACCGTCGCGGGCGGCGGGCGGCGGGCGGCGGGCGGCGATCGGGCACTCGCCGCCCGGTCAACCGCTGAGCGCACCATTCACCTCCCCGTACGGACCACTCGGCGCAGATCGGCGTGCGTCGGCTGTCGTTCCGGCCCCTGATGCGCTCGGATACGCACCGAGCGATCCGAACGCACCCGACGCATCGAAACGGACCGGAGGCGACGATGGGGACGGCGACGACCGACGAGCGGGCTCTGGCGGAGCTGAAGCACGAACACGGTCCCGCCCTGCTGCACTTCCTCCTCGGCCTGACGTACGGGGACCGGCAGCGTGCCGAGGACCTGCTCCAGGAGACCCTGGTACGGGCCTGGCAGCACCCCGAGGCGTTCGCCGCGCCGTATGAGTCGATGCGGCCGTGGCTTTTCACCGTGGGGCGGCGGCTCGCGATCGACGCCCGCCGTTCCCGGCTGGCCCGGCCCGCCGAGGTCGGCGACGGTGCGCTCGCCGGTACCCCGGATCCCGCGGATCCGACCGACCGGGCGGTCGCCGCGCTGGACGTCCGGGCCGCGGTGCGGTCCCTGAGCCCCGAGCACCGCGCGGTGCTGGTTCAGATCTACTTCCGGGGGCACAGCGTGGCGGAGACCGCCCAGGCGCTCGGCGTCCCGGCCGGAACGGTCAAGTCGCGCTCGCACTACGCGCTGCGTCAGCTCGCCAGGTCGCTGCCCGGCTACCATCGCGCGGCGGTCACCCCGGCCGGGGCGGGGGGACGCGGGGGGTGAGGGCGCGCGCGCAGGGGGCGCGGCGCGCGCCGCGCCCCCGCCCCCGGCGCGGCCCCCCGCCCACGCGCGGGGGGGCCCCCCCCCGGGCGCCGGCGGGGCCCGGCGGGGGCGCGCCCCGCGGGCCCGGCCGCCGCGCGACCGCCACCGCCGCCGCACGACGGCCGTCGCCGCGTCTCGTGCCAGGCTCCGGCGCGGGCGGTTCACTCCCGCCCCGGTCACCCCTTCACCGATCTGGTCCCCCTGGTGCAACGGTCCGTGCCGACAGGATTCGGAATCCGCCGCTCGAGTTGAGCAAAGAGCGGCCCTGACGCGTGTCTCTCGGTGGAGGCTCGTCTTCGAGACCCGCGCCGAACATGTCCGGGAGTAGGTGGAGAGAGTGCTGCCCGAGGGTACGAACGGCACCAGTGGAGACGGTCTGGCGGTGCCCATGGCCTGGCTGTGTGCCGAGTACATGGCCGATGAGCTGCTGCGCACCGGCGGCTTGGTGGAGACCGGTACGGTCGAGTTCAGAGCGGGCCGGGCCACACTGGCCCTGACGATCTATCTGTGCGGTGGGCCCGATGAACCCGCCACCGGTATCCGCACGGTGTCCCGGCTGGACGAGTGGCTGTCCCGCACGGCGTACGGGCACCCGTGGCCGCAGTGGGTGCGCGAGCGTATCGGCGTGCTCGAGGCTTTCGAGTGCGATGTCACCGGCCCCGACGCGGACCTGGAGCTCGCCCGGGACACCTGGCGGTGGCTGGAGCACACCGAGGTGCTCGCCGCCGACCTGGGTGACGAGTCGGGGCTCTGGCCGCCGGCGCTGCCGCAGGAGGATCCGGCCGTGGACGAGTCGGAGCAGGTGTGGACGCCGGCGTGGCGTCTGGGGCTGCCGCTCGGGCATCTGGCGATGCATCTGTACTGAGACGCGTCCGCACCGGGCCGGGGACCCGCTCGGCACGTCCGGCCCTGGACCGCGGTGGGACCGCTTCCAGCCGGTCGCGGACCCGCGCCACCGCGGCCTCGCGAACGCACGGTCCGTGCCTCAGGATGTGCCGGAGCCCCAGGGCCTTGCGTTTGGATCTTGCCGGGCTCGCGTGCCCTGGCACCGCTCCCCTATCCGGCCTGATCCAAACGAAAGGCCCTAGTGCACGCCCGCGTGGTACTTGGGAATCCTGGCGGTGATCTTCATGCCCGCACCGACCCCCGTCTCGATGACCAGGCCGTAGTCGTCGCCGTAGACCTGCCGAAGCCGGTCGTCCACATTGCACAGCCCGATGCCCGGCGAGCGGCCCGGCTCACCCGCGAGTATCCGGCGCAGCTCGGCCGGGTCCATGCCGACGCCGTCGTCCTCGACCACGACCACGGCCTCGGCGCCCGCGTCCCTGGCGGAGATCGAGATACGGCACTCCTGCCCCGAGTCCTCAAGACCGTGTTTGACAGCGTTCTCGACCAGCGGCTGAAGGCACAGGAAGGGCAGCGCGACCGGCAGCACTTCGGGGGCGATCTGAAGGGTGACCTTGAGCCGGTCCCCGAACCGGGCTCCGGCAAGCGCCAGATACTGCTCGATACACCGCAGTTCGTCGGCGAGCTGGGTGAAATCCCCGTGCCTGCGGAACGAGTAGCGGGTGAAGTCGGCGAATTCCAGTAGCAGTTCACGTGCCCGACCGGGGTCGGTACGCACGAAGGAGGCGATGGCGGCGAGTGAGTTGAAGATGAAGTGCGGTGAGATCTGGGCGCGCAGGGCGCGGATCTCCGCCTCGATCAGCCGGGTGCGTGAACGGTCGAGTTCTGTCAGCTCCAGCTGTACGGACACCCAGCGGGCGACCTCGGTGGCGGCTCGCAGCAGCACCGCGGACTCCCGGGAGCCATAGGCGACGAGGGTGCCGAGTACTCCCTCCTCGCCGGTGAGCGGGGCGATGACGGCCCAGCGCAGCGGGCAGTCCGGCGTTTCGCACCCGGTGCGCACGCTCTGGCCGCGGCCCGACTCCAGGACCTCCGCCACGCGCGCCATCGCCCACTCCTCGTGGTGCTCGGCGCCCGGTCCGTCCCAGGCCAGGACCCGTTCGCGGTCGGTCAGGCAGAACACCTCGGTGCCCAGCAGCGGGCGCAGCCGGCGGGCGGCCTTGCGGGCGGTGTCCTCGGTGAGCCCGGCCCGCAGGGGCGGGGCGGCGAGCGACGCGGTGTGCAGGGTGTGGAAGGTGGCCCGCTCGACCGGTGTGCCGAGCCCGAGGCCAGGGCCACCGCCGGTGCCGTGACGCCGTGCGGTGAGCCGGCCGAGTGCGAAGCCTGCCGCCAGCAGGACGGCAGCGGCTGCGCACAGTGCCGCCAGCGCCATCCCGCTCACCCCGTTCATCGCCGCCTCCTTGGGATCCCTGGGACCGCTTCCGCCGTTTCGGCCGGCTGCGGCCGTGCGGCGAGGTTCTCCGGCAGGTGCAACCGCGCGAGGATGGCGTCCGCCCCGGCGGGTATGTGCCGGGGCGTCGCCAGTGACACCAGCACCATGGTGAGGAAGCCCAGCGGCACCGACCAGACCGCGGGCCAGGCCATCAGGGTGTGCGCCCAGCCTCCGGGGGCAAGCCCGGTCCGGGTCGCCATCACGGCGGTCAGGGCTGCCCCGCCGCCCGTGACGAGCCCCGCCGCGGCGCCCGGCGGGGTCAGCCGCCGCCACCAGATGCCGAGCACCAGCAAGGGGCAGAAGGAAGAGGCGGAGACGGCGAAGGCGAGTCCGACGGCGTCGGCGACCGGCACATGGGAGGCGAAGACGCTGACGGCGAGCGGTACGGCCGTCGCCGCGACCGCGGCCAGCCGGAAATGCCGTACCCCGCGTGCGGGCAGCACGTCCTGGGTGAGCACCCCGGCCACGGACATGGTCAGCCCGGACGCCGTGGACAGGAACGCGGCGAAGGCGCCGCCCGCCAGCAGCGCTCCCAGCAGGTCCCCGGCCAGCCCGCCCAGCATCCGGTCGGGTAGCACGAGTACGGCGGCGTCGGCGGCCCCGGTGAGGCTCAGCTCGGGGGCGTAGATCCGGCCGAGGGCTCCGTAGACGGGCGGCAGCAGATAGAAGACGCCGATCATCCCGAGGACGACGAGTGTGGTGCGCCGCGCGGCACATCCGTTGGGGCTCGTGTAGAAGCGCACGGCGACGTGCGGCAGCCCCATCGTGCCGAGGAAGGTGGCGAGGATCAGCCCGTAGGTGGCGTACAGCTGATAGCCGTTCCGCCCGCCCGCGAGCGGCTGGGACCAGCTGGACGGGTCCGTGCCGCTGGTGGCACGCTCGGGGACGGCCGCACCGCGCGGAAAGCTGATGGTGGTCCCGCTGTCGATCCGGTGTGTGCCCTCGCCGAGGCTGAGCCGCTCGCCGTCGTACCGTGCGCCGTCGACGGTGCCGGTGACTTCGAGGGTGAGCGGCCGCGCCAGCTCGACCCGTACGGTGTCGCCGACCCGTACGACGGTGTGCTCGCGGAACACGGCGGGGGCGTCGAAGCGTGCGCGCGGCGCGTCGTCGCCCGCCCAGGCGGCGGCCAGGAAAAGCGCGGGGACGAGCAGTGCGGTCAGCTTGAGCCAGTACTGGAAGGCCTGGACGAAGGTGATCGACCGCATCCCACCCGCCGCGACCGCCACCGTGACGACGAAGGCCACGACAAGCCCGCCCACCCAGCCGGGCGCGCCGGTGAGGATCTCCAGGGTGAGGCCGGCGCCCTGGAGCTGCGGCAGCAGATAGAGCCAGCCGATACCGGCGACAAGGAGGCTTGCGAGCCTGCGCACAGCCGCCGATTCGAGCCGGGCTTCGGCGAAGTCGGAGAGTGTGTACGCGCCCGAGCGGCGCAGTGGGGCGGCGACGAGCACCAGGAGGACGAGGTATCCGGCGGTGTAGCCCACCGGGTACCAGAGCATTCCGGGACCCTGGAGCAGTACCAGTCCCGCGATGCCGAGGAAGGAGGCGGCGGAGAGGTACTCGCCGCTGATGGCAGCGGCGTTGAGTCCGGGTCCGACGGTGCGTGAGGCGACGTAGAAATCCGACGTGGTGCGGGATATCCGCAGCCCGAGTGCACCGATGAGGACGGTCGCGAGGACGACGAAGGCGACTGCCGCCACCGCGTAGGTCTGGTTCACCGGCCGCCCTCCCCTGGTGTGCTCAGCGGCCTTCGACCAGTGCGGTGAAGTCGCGCTCGTTGCGCTCCGCGCGGCGGACGTACCACCGGGCGATGCCCCACATCACCGGGTACACGGCCACGCCGAGGGCCACCCAGACGAACGGCTGGGGCGAGGAGAGGGAGCCCAGGACTTCGGTGGGCAGCGCGAACAGCAGCGGCAGCGTGCCGACGAGCAGGGCGAGTGCGCCCAGCGCGGCGAGCGCGGCACGCCGCTGGCTGCGTATCAGGGAGCGGATGTACACCCCGCCGATGGGGGTCTGGTCGCTGATCTCGGAGCGCGCCTGGGCGTGGCCGGGCGGGCGGCGCGCGGCACGGGGTACGCCCGTGACCACCTCGCGGCGAGGCGGCTGCTTCGCGGGCTCGGCAGGCTCCGCAGACATGGACGATCCCTCCCCGCGGCGCTCGGCGATCGCTCAGACAGATGTCCGAGGATCTGGATCCACGGAGTCTACGCGGGAGCCACGGTGGGACCGCGAGGTGTCTGTCCCGTGGCCGGATCGCCGTCGGACCGGCTCACACGGGTCGCGGGTCGCGAGTATCGGATCCCGCCCGGGGACCAGGTCGCGGTCCGGATCAGCGCCGTGCCACCGGGAAGGACCTTCAGCCCCGTGCGGGCCGCATCAGCAGGTCGCGGAGCTGGCGTGCGTGCCTCCGGCTGACCGGGAGTTCGGCCGTGCCGACCCGGACCGTGGTGGCCCCGGCGTCGAGTCGCAGCTCGTCGATCCGGCTGAGGGCGACCAGATGGCTGCGGTGGATGCGGACGAATCCACGGGCGGCCCAGCGCTCCTCCAGGGTGGACAGCGGGATTCGGACCAGATGGCTGCCCTCCGCGGTGTGCAACCGCGCGTAGTCGCCCTGGGCCTCGACGTAGGTGATGTCGTCGATCGCCACAAAGCGGGTGACCCCGCCGAGCTCCACCGGTATCTGGTCGCTCGCGGCCACCGTCCGTGCCGCGGTCGGAAGCGGGGCTTGTGCCGGCCTGGGATCGCGTGCCAGGTCTGTCAGCTCGCTCGCCCGGCGCACCGCCTCGGCGAGCCGCTCCCGGCGCACCGGCTTCAGTACATAGTCGACGGCCTTGAGGTCGAACGCATGGACGGCGAAACCCTCGTGCGCGGTGACGAACACGACCAGCGGTGGCCGGGCGAAACCGGCGAGCAGTCTGGCGACGTCGAGCCCGGTCAGTCCGGGCATGTGGATGTCGAGGAAGACCACGTCGACGGCGTCATCACCGTCGGGACCCGCGTCCAGGGCCCGGTTGATGCGGCGCAGCGCGTCGGTGGCGTCGGTGGCGCCTTCCGCGGTCAGCACCCGCGGGTCGGAGCGCAACAGGAAGAGCAGCTCTTCGAGCGCCGGTTTCTCGTCGTCCACGGCCAGTACGCGCAGCATGCTGCGGATCCTAGGCCGGTCACCGGCCACCGGACCACCGGACTCAGTGCTGCTTTTACGCGTGCCAGTGAGCAGGGCGGGGCTGTCGTGCGTATTCCATGCCGACACCACGGTACGTACGACTTGTATGGACCGTTCGTAGCCGACGAGCCGAAGGATTGGTCCATGAATCTGCGGGAGCGGCACAGGGATGTGGCTGCCTATGCGCTGGGCGTCCTCGACCCTTCGGACGCGTTCCGCTTCGAGGAGCATCTCTCGGAATGTGTCCTGTGCGCGGTGCGGCTGACGGATTTCGCTCCGGTCGCCTCGGCGCTGGGCGAACTGGGCGCGCCCGGTGCGTCGGAGGCGCCGGTGACCCGGCCGTCTGCCGCGCTGCTCGGCCGGCTGCTCGGCACGGTCGCGGAGGACCGCAGACGCGGCGCGCGCCGCAGGCTTCGGCTGGTGGCGGCTGCGGCGGCGCTGATCATCGCGCTGCCGGTGGGTGTCCTCGGCCTGCTCAAGGACGGGGCCGGCGCCGAAGGCGGGGTGTCGCGGCTCGTCGCGACGGACGCGGCGACGGGGGTGTACGGAGCGGTCGAGCTGCACCGGAAGGCGTGGGGCACCGCGGTGGCGCTGCGGCTCGCGAAGGTGACGGGGCCCCGGACCTGCGAGCTGGTGGTGGTCGGCAAGGACGGCGCCGAGCACCCTCTCTCCACCTGGTCGGTGCCGCAGGACGGTTACGGCCTGCCCGGGGCGGCCGGGAACGGCAAGCCGCTGGACATCGAGGTGGCCACGGCGCTGACACCGGACGAGATCGGCCATGTGGAGATCCGTACCGAGACCGGTGAGCGGCTCGTGTCCCTGGACCGCTGAGCCGGAGCAGTCGTGGACTACTTGAGCAGGCGGGACATCCGCCGGTCGGCGAGGGGCTTGCCGCCCGTCTGGCAGGTGGGGCAGTACTGCAGCGAGGAGTCGTGGAAGGACACCTCCCGGATGGTGTCGCCGCACACCGGGCACGGCAGACCGGTGCGTCCGTGCACCCTGAGCCCGCTCTTCTTCTCGGACTTGAGGTTCCCCGCGGCAAGCCCCCGTGAGCGCCGCACGGCGTCGGTGAGGGTCTCGCGCATGGCCTCGTAGAGGCCGGTGATCTCGTCGTCGCTGAGCTTCGACGTGAGTTTGTAGGGCGACATCCTCGCCGCGTGCAGGATCTCGTCGCTGTAGGCGTTGCCGATCCCGGCGATCAGCCCCTGGTCGCGCAGCGCGCCCTTGATCTGGCGGCGTTCGCCCGCGAGGAGTGCGGCGAAGTCCTCGCGGTCGAAGGCGTCGGCGAGCGGGTCGGGACCGAGCCGGGCCACGCCCGGGACCTGTGCCGGATCGTGCACCAGATGGACGGCGAGCCGTTTGGTGGTGCCCGCCTCCGTGAGATCGAAGCCGTCTCCGCCGGTGAGCGCGGTACGCAGGGCCAGCGGCCCCTTGCCGGGCCTCGGCACTCCGGAGGGCAGTACGTCCTTCCACTGGAGCCAGCCGGCCCTGGCGAGGTGGAAGACCAGATGGAGCCCGTCTCCCGTGGCGATGTCGAGGAACTTCCCGTGCCGGTGCACGGCGCTGACCTCACCGCCCTCCAGGGCGGTGAGCGGCGGGTCGTAGGTCTTGAGCACGCTGACCGCCACGGGCAGCACCTTGGCGATCTCCTTACCGACCAGACGCTCGTCGAGGAAGTCCCGCAGCGCTTCGACCTCGGGCAGTTCCGGCATGGGACCAGCCTGCCGTATCACCATGCCGTGCGCAGGCCGGGCTCTGCGGTCAACTCGGCGGCCGGGGTCGTCGGCCGCGCTCAGCGGACCAGTGACAGCAGCTCGGCGAGCTCCTCCGCCATACAGTGTGCGAGCCCGTCCACGTCCGGGAGCGCCTTGCCGTCGGCGACCAGTCCGATGTGCACCTTGCCGCCGTAGGTGGACATCGCGACGGCGAGCGACTGGCCCCGGGCAAGCGGTGCCAGCGGATACACCTCCCGCAGCGGGCAGCCGCCGAGTGACAGCGCGGAGCGGGGTAGCGGCACGCTCGTCACCAGCACGTCGAAGAGCATCCGGGCGGCGCTCCCGGCGATCGGCGCACCGAAGCGGTGGGCCAGCGCGGGGAGTTGGTCGGCGAGTACGGCGACCGCGCCGGCACCCCGCAGCGGCCCCGCCGCCTTGTTGCGGTCCATTCCGGTGCGGACGGCGTAGAGCCTGGTCCAGGGGTTGGACTCGGTGACGGGGAGCGCGAGCACATAGGCCGAGAGTTTGTTGCCCGTACCGGGAGCACTGCCGGGCCGGCGTCGGGAAACCGGCACGAGGGCCCCGGGATCACTCGGCGGCAGTGTGTCACCCCGCGCGATCATCCAGCGGCGCAGCGCCCCGGCCACGATGGCGAGCAGCACGTCGTTGGCGGTGCCGCCGGCCGCTCGGCGCACCTCGTGCACCTCGTCCAGGGGCAGTACGGCGGTGGCCAGTCGGCGCGTACCGCTGGAGGTCGCGCTGAACGGGGCGGCGCCGCGCGGGTCGTGTCGCCCGGCGCGGGCGAGGGAGGCGCCGACGAGCGCGGCCCCGACCCCGACGGCGCGGCCGAGCTCCTCGATCCGGCCGCGCGCCATGCCCGCCATCTGCCAGGGTCCGGGCAGCCAGGAGCGGAGGCCTGCCGGGTTGCTGCCGCGTGCCGCGCTCATCCGGGCCGGCACACCGCGTCCCGAGCGGGCGCCGCGGGCGTCGGCGACCTGGTCGAAGATCCCGGCGCCGATGGCCACGGCGCGCATCCCGTCGGCGAGGGCGTGGTGCAGTTTGACGAGCACCCCGAACGGGTCCCCGGGCCCACCGGTGAGCAGGTACATCTCCCAGGGCGGCAGGCCCCGTTCCAGCGGACGTTCCATCAGCTCCCCGGCGAGCCGCGCCGCACCGGTGGCGAAGTCCCCCGCGGGCAGCCGCACATGGCGCAGATGCCGCCGCACGTCGAAGTCCTTGTGCGCGGCCCAGGCGGCGCCGCCGACCGGCAGCAGCACATCGCGCACCCGCATCCTCAGCCGCGGAATGGCGCAGGCGCGGGCGGCGAGCAGTTCCAGGATCTCCGCGCTGTCGCGCTCGCCGGACGCGGGTGGGGAGAAGCAGGCGAGCGCGCCGAGGTGCATGGGGTGGTCGGCGCTTTCGAGATGCCAGAACGCCAGATCCAGCGGGGCCAGTAGCTCAGTACTCAAGGGGTCCTCATGTCCTAGAAGGCCGGAAACCCGGAACACGGGGAGAGACAAGTCAATCGTCCGTGATCGGTGACGGTCAAGTACCGTCAAGTTACATACGGTTACTATTCGGTAGCGGTTCGGTATGGGTTCGGCATGGATTGAAGGCTTGTTCGCATCGGTTCGCACGGCCGGGCGCGCGGCTGGTTGGCAGGAGTCAGGCGGCTGTCCGCTCGACGGCGACCGGATCGGGCATGGCGAACTCACACCACACGCATTTGCCGCTGCCCCGCGACTCCACGCCCCAGACGTCCGCCAGCCGGTCCACCAGCATCAGCCCACGGCCCGAGACCCCCGACTCCCCGGCGTCACGGCGCCGGGGCAGCGCGGTCGACCGGTCCTCCACCTCGACCCTCAGACGCCGCCCCTCCCCGGGCAGCACCCGTGCGGTCACGGTCGCCCCGCCGTCGGTGTGCATCAGGGCGTTGGTGATCAGCTCGTCAGCGGCGAGCTCGATCTCGTCGGCCCGCTCCGCCGCTCCCCAGACCCGCACCGCGGCCCGGATCATATGGCGGGCGGAGGTGAGCGCCTCCGGGTCGCTCTGGGCGACATGCTGCTGAAGCCGCCCGCCCGCGTGGGCGGCGGGCGCGCCGTGGCGGCGCAGCAGCAGGAGGGCCACATCGTCTTCGCCCGCCCGCTCCTCGGACTCCTCGCACAGCCGGTCGGCGAGCAACTGGAGGTTGCGCGGGCCGCCGCGGATCAGCTCGACGAGCGCCCGCAGGCCGTCGTCGAGATCGGTACCGGGCCGCTCCACAAGCCCGTCGGTGTAGAGCAGCAGGGTCTCCCCCGGGTCCAGCTCGATGGTGGCCACGGGGTACTCGAGACGCCCGAACTCGGCGGAAAGACCGAGCGGCAGCCCACCGCCCACCGACACCCGGCGGGTCTCGCCGTCGGCGCTCAGCCGGAGCGGGTCCATATGACCGGCCCGCACCACCTGCACCACGCCGGTGGTCGGGTCGGCCTCGGCGTAGACACAGGTGGCGAACCGGTCGGTGTCGAGTTCATGGAGGAAGACGGACGCGCGGGCCATGACGGTCGCCGGGGTGTGCCCCTCGGCCGCGTAGGCGCGCAGCACGATGCGCAGTTGCCCCATGACGGCCGCCGCATGGGTGTCATGGCCCTGGACGTCACCGATGACGGCACCGACCCGGCCGCCCGGCAGCGGGATGACGTCGTACCAGTCCCCTCCGATATCTCGGCCGAGCCGCGCCGAGCGGTAGCGGACCGCGATCTGCGCGCCCGGCACGGACGGGATACGCCGGGGCAGCATCGCCTGCTGGAGTCCTTCGGCGAGATCGTGTTCCTGCTCGAAGAGCACCGCCCGCTGGAGGCTCTGGGCGATACTGCTGCCGAGTGCCACCAGCAGATTGCGTTCCTCCGTGGTGAAGCCGGTCTTGTCGCTGTAGAGCAGCCCGAGCGCGCCGATCGGCCGAGCCTGGGCGATGAGCGGCATATACGCGGCGGAGGTGACGCCGAGACCCCGGATATGGGGCCACAGCCTCGGGTACGACTCGGCGAAGTCCTCCTTCGACTCGATGAAGCGGGGCGCAAGGGTACGGATCACCTCGCTCATCGGGTACTGCTCTTCCACCCGGGTAAAGCGGGTGCCCGGTACGAACGAGCCCTCGGGTCCTTCCGCGACCAGGTGGATCCGGCCCGCCTCCAGCAGCCCCATGACCATACTGGTGGCCCCGAGGCGTTCGAGGCCGTGCGAGTCCTTGAGCACGTCGATGACGTCCCCGACCGTCCGGGCATGGGCGAGTGCGGCCGTGGTGCTCTCCACCACGCTGGTCTGGCGGCGGCGTTCGGCGTCGAGTTCGACACGGGCGGACGAGTCGGCGAGCTCCTGGGTGGCGTCGCGGACGATCCCGATGATGCGACTGGGGCGGCCGGCGGCATCACATCTGACCGCACCCTGGGTGTGGGTCCAGCGCAGGCTGCCGTCGCGGCAGCGGATCCGGAAGTACGCACCGTAGCTGCTGCTGCCACTCCTGAGCGCCTGGGTAACCAGCCCGTGCAGCCGCGTCGCCTCGCTGTGCGGGACGCGGAGAGCCAGCGACTGGGGGTGCCCGTCGAACTCCTCCGCCGTCACATCGAACACGTCGAGCGCCGACTGGTCCAGGTGCAGCAGCCCCTTCTCCAGATCCCAGTCGAAGCTGCCCATGTGGTTGAGGGACAGGCTGAGGTCCGGGTGGGCCGGCCAGTCGTCGGGGAGCGACATGGCACCCGCTGCCCGATCAGCCATGGTGACACTCTGCCATCATTTGTCCGATATTTCGAGCGAACGGGTGCCGAGGGGTGCCGACTCGTCGGCGCCCCTGTGGTCAGCCCTGGGGCACGGCGCCGGCGTTCGGCACCGGCCCGCGAACACCACCGGGCACCATCGCACCACCGCGGGCGCCCAGTGCTTCAGCCGCGCCGTGCGGCACGGAGTCAGGGGCCGCACTTTGGCCGGTCTGCCCCTGGGGCGCACTGCCGTGGCCGGTCCGGTCCTGGTGTGGGCCGCCCTGGGCAGCGCCGCCTGCGGGCGCGGTACCCGGGACCGCGCCTCCGTGCGCGGCACCGCCCGGGACCGCGCCTCCGTGCGTGGCACCGCCGTGGACCGCACCACCCCCGTCCGCACCCTGCGGTTCCCGCGGTGAGCCCTTCGAGCCCTTCGAGTCCTTCGGGCCCGAAGGCGCGGCACCCGGACCGGCAGCGGGGCCGAACAGAACCCCGGAGTCGCTGTCGAACGGCGGCTGGAGCGTGCCCGCGCCGTCGTCGTACGCCATGCCGTCAGGAGCCATACCGTCGGTGTATCCGTATCCCATGCCGGGGTCGGTGCCCGCGTCCGGCATCGGCACCCCCTGGCCGGTCAGACCGGAGCCATCGACTGCGGGCGCGTCGGGCAGCGGCACGCCCTGGGGTACGTCAGGCTGCGGCCGGGGCGGGTTCACTCTCGGTGAGCCGTCCGCGGTGTCCTTCGCCTTCGTGCCCGGGCTCGCGCTCGGACTGGCGTCGGGGAGGATGGGACGCGGACTGGACGAGTCCGCGGGTCCCCCGGGCCGGATGGCCGGCACATCGGTGACATGGAGGCCGGGAGCGTACGGCGGCAGCACATCCGGCTTGCGGTCCGCTTCGCCGTCGGTACCGCTCGTCCGGGCCAGCCAGGAGTTGCCCGCGACATCGGCGATGATGAGGTTCTTGATCGCGCCCGCCGACCTGGTGACCACCACGACACGGTCGGCCTCGTAACCGGGCCATTCCCGGCCCTGCTCCTCCACCGCACCTGACTCGATCACCGGCGAGGCCAGTGGGCTTCCGGACGCGCACCGCACCCTGGGCGAGCCGTGCTCGTCCACCAGGACGGCGGTCCCGCTCTGCAGGACGGACTGGAAGCGCTGGGCGGAACCGGCGCGGTAGCTGTGACCGGTCACCCGGACGTCGGCGCGCAGCACCACCGGGGTGAGACCGCGCAGGAACTCCGGAAGGTCCTCCTGGCTGACTCCCGCGCCGGAGGCGAAGGCGCGGCCCTTGTTGGCGTCCACGGTCAGGAAGCGGATCTGCTGCTCGACATCGCAGCTCGCGATCGAACGCGTACCACCGTAGAGGCCGGGCGTGGAGCCCAGCACCGTCCGTACGGCGCCGAACTGCGAGGGCGCGGTCGACGGCGGAGCGGATGCGCGCGCACGGGGCGCGGAGAGGGGGCCGGCCGCGCCCGCGAGGGTGGCCGTGGAGGGTGTGAAGGGGTCGGGTCCGAGGTCAGAGGCGGGCTGCAAGTGGACCTGCTGCCGCGCCTCCGTTCCGCCCTGGCCCGAACCGGTGAGCTTGCTGCAACCCGTGACCAGCAGTGCCGCCGACAGGACCGCCGACTGCGCGGCGAGCCTGGCGTATCGGCGATGCGTCGATGAGCACACGTACATGACCCGCCATCTCCCGCCTGTGCTGTCATACGAAAATCCGAAGTGATCACTCCCTGTCTTGCCGTATGCCGATGCCGTGCGCGACCGGACCGCCCGGCGCGGCGCTGGCGCGCCGGGACCGCCCCATCCCGCACCGGACTCGCTGACCTGGACGGATGCGGCGCCGAACAGCGCCGAACGGAGGACTCACGGATTTCGCACGCCCGGCGCGTCCGTTCCGGGGACCTCGCCTGCGCGGTCCGATACTGGACGTACCGCCAGGTCGGTGAGGGCACGGCACGTCCGTGAGGTCGGCGAGGTTCGCGAGGTCCGCCATGGAGTGGTTCACGGCACCCGACTACTGGCTCAGCAGGCTGGTCTTCCAGCGGACGCTGGCCGCGCTGTACCTCGTGGGCTTCATCGCCGCCGCCACCCAGTTCCGCGCCCTGATCGGGGAACGGGGAATGCTTCCGGTACCCGGCTACCTCCGGCTGGTCCCCATGCGGCGGGCGCCGAGCGTCTTCCAACTGCACTACTCGGACCGGTTCTTCGCCTGCTGCGCCTGGACCGGTGCGCTGCTGGCCGCCGGGCTGGTGGCCGGAGCCGCCGACCGGCTGCCGCTGTGGACCGCGATGCTGTGGTGGGCGGTGCTGTGGGCCCTGTATCTGTCCATCGTCAATGTCGGACAGACCTGGTACGCCTTCGGCTGGGAGTCACTGCTGCTGGAGACGGGCTTCCTCGCGATCTTCCTCGGGAACGAGCGCGTCGCGCCCCCGCTGCTGGTGCTGTGGCTGCTGCGATGGCTGCTGTTCCGGGTGGAGTTCGGGGCGGGGCTCATCAAGATCCGGGGGGATGAGTGCTGGCGCAGGCTGACCTGCCTCTACTACCACCACGAGACCCAGCCGATGCCGGGCCCGCTGAGCTGGTTCTTCCATCGACTGCCGGGTCCGGTCCACCGCTTGGAGGCGGCGGCCAACCACGTCACCCAACTCCTCGTCCCGTTTCTGCTCTTCACCCCGCAGCCGATCGCGAGCGCCGCGGCCGCGATGATCGCGCTGACCCAGTTCTGGCTGATCCTGTCCGGCAATTTCGCCTGGCTGAACTGGCTGACGGTCGCCCTGGCCCTGTCCGCCATCGACGGCTCCCTGTTCACCGGGCCCCATCCTCTCCCGGATCCGCCGCTGTGGTTCGCGATCACCGTCACCGCCGTGACGGCTCTCGTACTGGTGCTCAGCTACCGCCCGGTGCGCAATCTGCTCTCCCGGCGCCAGGCGATGAACCGCTCCTTCGACCCGCTCCACCTGGTCAACACATACGGAGCCTTCGGCACCGTGGGCCGGGTGCGGTACGAGGTCGTGGTGGAGGGCACGGACGAGCCGTCGGTGCATCCGGGCACGGTGTGGCGGGAGTACGAGTTCCACGGCAAGCCGGGTGACATCCGGCACTGGCCGCGCCAGTTCGCCCCGTACCATCTGCGGCTGGACTGGCTGATGTGGTTCGCGGCGCTGTCCCCGACGTATGCCGCCCCCTGGTTCGGCGGTTTCGTCGAGCGGCTGCTCGACCAGGACCGCGACACTCTGAAGCTGCTGCGCCGCAACCCCTTCCCTGACCGGCCGCCGCGCTTCATCCGCGCCAGGCTCTGCCATTACGAGTTCACCGACTGGCGGCAGCTTCGTACGACGGGCGCCTGCTGGCAGCGCCGCCATCTGCGGGACTTCCTGCCGCCGACCCGGCTGAGCGACGCGGGGAAAAAGCAAACATAACGGGCACGAGAAGGTACGAAAGAGGTAAAAAGGCCGTACCCCCGAGGCGGATATCGCCCAGGGGGTACGGATCTGTCCATCGGCTCGACGAGCTCGGTCCGGTTCTCGTCGCGGGTTCCGAATCTCAGTCGATGCCGGGCAGGATGTGCGGCTCCTCGAGATCGTCCTCGTAGCCGGCGAGGCGGATGGGCGCCGAACGTGCCCAGACTTCCAGGCTGCCGAGTTCGTCACCGCGCCGTCCGACCCGCTCGCCTCGTTCGGCGGCCGGCCGCTTGTCCTGCTTCACTTCAGTTGTCACCGCGCACTCCTCGTGTGTCGCGCAACAGGGGGACTAGGGGGTCTCTTCGGTCGCGGTGGCGCCGTTTCCAAGGCGGGATCGCGGCCGTGGATGCGGGCCTGTCCCAGGGCGGCTGTGGGGGTTTCGTGGGCCCTTGCCAGCCGTCCGTGCGCCCTAGTTTAACCAAATGAGCGCCCTTACGCTCGATGGGGCGCGTCACATCGGGAGTTCTGTACAGAAAACCGTGCGGAGATGACAGCCCATCGGGTACAGGAAACCCCCGGGCGGCCCAGTGCGCCCGGGGGTGACGGCCGAACGGGTTACGGCAGCGGCCCTCGACGGGGACGGCGAACGGGTGACGCGAACACACCCCGCGTCACCACGCCGCCACGCGGTCGCGTCACCGCGCCACCCGCGTCACCAGTTCGCCGGAACGTAGTCCTTCAGGAAGCAGCCGAACAGGTCCTCGCCCGCCTCACCGCGCACGATCGGGTCATAGACCCTGGCGGCACCGTCGACCAGGTCCAGCGGCGCGTGGAAGCCCTCGGCCGCCAGCCGGATCTTGTCCGGGTGCGGGCGCTCGTCGGTGATCCAGCCGGTGTCCACGGCGGTCATCAGGATGCGGTCGGCCTCGAACATCTCCTGGGCGCTGGTGCGGGTCAGCATGTTGAGCGCCGCCTTGGCCATGTTCGTGTGCGGATGGCCCGCGCCCTTGTAGCCCCGGCTGAAGACGCCCTCCATCGCCGACACGTTCACCACGTACTTGCGCTCCGCGGCAGCGGCGGCCATGGCCGGACGCAGCCGGCTGATGAGGATGAACGGCGCGGTGGAGTTGCACAGCTGGACTTCGAGCAGCTCGACCGGGTCGACCTCGGAGACGGTCTGGATCCAGCTGTTGGTGTCGTGCAGGTCGGGGACGAGTCCGCCCGCGTCGATCGCCGTACCCGCCTCGATCCTGGCGAGTGACGCGGAACCGGACACCAGAGCGAGCTCGGTGACGTCCCTGGCGGTGAGCCCCTCGCCGCGCGGTGCCGGCAGCGCGGCCATCCGGTCCACGCCGCCGCTGCCGAAGGTGCCGATCACCTCGGCGGCGGGCAGTTCCCCCGCCGGCAGCGGGGCGCTCTCGGCGGCGACCAGCTCGCTGTACGCCTGCGGGGAGCGACGGACGGTCTGCGCCGCGTTGTTGATCAGGATGTCGAGCGGGCCCTCGGCGGCAACGGAGTCGGCGAGCGCCACCACCTGGGCGGGGTCGCGCAGATCGATACCGACGACCTTGAGGCGGTGTATCCACTCGTCACTGTCCGGCATCGCCTTGAAGCGACGGATCGCGTCGTTGGGGAACCGCGTGGTGATGGTGGTGTGCGCGCCGTCGCGCAGCAGCCGCAGCGCGATGTACATGCCGATCTTCGCCCGGCCACCGGTCAGCAGCGCGCGGCGCCCGCTGAGGTCGGTGCGGGCATCACGCCGGGCCCGGTTCTCGGCCGCGCACTCCTGGCAGAGCTGGTGGTAGAAGGCGTCCACCTCGACGTACCGGGTCTTGCAGACATAGCAGGAGCGGGGGCGCTGGAGGATCCCGGCGATCTCGCCCAGCACGGACGAGCTCGGCAGCAGGCCCTGCGTCTCGTCGTCGATGCGCTCGGCGGAGCCGGTGGCGGTGGCTTCGGTGACGGACTTGTCATGGGCGGTCTTCGCGGCCCTGCGCTCCTGGCGGCGGCGCTGCTTGACGGTCCGGTAGATACCGGCCGTGGCGCGGCGGACCGTGATCGCGTCGGGGTGGTCGACCTCGAGCTGGTCGAGTTCGTCAAGAACACTCAGGCAGACGGCCAGCCGCTCCGGGTCGATTCCCGGCCCGTACTCCTGGACCTCATGGAGCGGCCCGTGGTCCTGGCCGGGGCCGTCCTGTGTCACCGTCATCGCCGCTGCTGTTCCGTCCTGTGCGCACCCTGGGATTCCAAAAGCGGAACTTTACGTCAGTCGGGCGTACGTACGCCAAACCCGGACCCTGACCCGGGACGCACATCACAGACCGCCGCTGCCGCCGGCCACAGCTCCGGGCGGGCGGTCGAAGACGCAGTCGCCGCACAGCCCTCCACCAGGGCTGCGGTAGTAGAGGCAGCAGGTCGTCCTTCGCAGTGCCGGGCCGTCCACCGTCCCGGAGAGTTCGGGATGCTCCAGCAGACCGGCGACCAGTGCGGCGGCCCGGCGGCCCACGTCGGGGCGCCGCTGGGTACGGGCCCAGCGGACGAGTTCGCGCAGGGCGCCCGCGAGGGCGGAGCCCGCGTTGCCCCGCAGCAGCCGGGGTGCGATGCGCACATCGGCGCGGACGGCATCGGCGAGCGGGACGAGCTGCCCCTCCAGGACGGCCTCCCGCAGGGCGGAGACGGTGCCGGGCCGGGTCTCCGTACCGGACCAGCAGAGATCGTGCGGCGCGGTGCGCTCCGGATCCCAGTGCAACGTGCCCGGTGCCGGATCGGGGAACTCCCCGCACAGCACGGCCGGACCCAGCGCGGTGGACCAGAGCCGGGCGGCCAGTCCCAGATGCGCTACCGAGGCGGCGACCCGGCGCTCGGGCGTACCCAGCCGGGACGCGACCTGATCGATCCTGGCGGTCAGCGCGGTGAGGTCGCCGCCGTAGAGGCGGCTGAGCGCGGTGTGCCCACTGCCCGGGACGCCTGTGCGCAGTGCGAAGAACCCTCCGACGGAGGACGGCTCGTCCAGATCCACGCGCTCCCCCCGGCTCGGTCGGCTCTCCGGCGCCCATCGAAGCACAGCGGCAGGCAGGGGGAGTACGAGGGTGCGCGGGGGCCGGGTCCATCGCGGGGACCACTACCAGGGCGGTATCCCCAGCGTCGCGTACTACGACAGTAGTACGGGCCATCCCCTGCTCAGGGACGACGACTGGACGGCATCCAGGGGAGATCGTGTTGCGTATGAGTCCGCTTGCGCTGTCCGTGCTGCTGTCCCTGGTCTCCGCGTTAGCGTACGCGTCAGCGGCGATCGTTCAGGAGCGTGTGGCGGCGGGTACGACAGGCGGGCCCGCAGGCCTGGTGCGCGACGTCCGATGGTGGGGTTCCGCCGGACTCAACGCACTGGGGGCGCTGCTGCATGTGGTGGCACTCGCCTATGGGCCGTTGAGCCTGGTACAGCCGCTCGGCGCACTGACCATCGTCTTCGCCCTGCCGCTGGCGGCGATGCTGGAGCGCCGACCGGTGGGAGGGACCGCCTGGCGGGGCGCGCTGATGGCGTCGGCGGGGCTCGCGGGGCTGCTGGCCCTGACCGGCCCCGGGCATTCGGGCGTGCCGGGAGGTGCGGCCAGGCAGGCGGCTGCCGCCGTGGCGTTCGGGGCGGTCGCGCTGCTGTTCCTGGCCGGGCAGCGGGTACGGCGGCGTCCGCTGCTGCGGGGTGTGGTGCTGGCCGGCGGTGCGGGGGTCGCCTTCGGCGCCGCGTCCCTCTTCACCAAGATCGCCGCGGCTGGGCAGGCGGACCCGGAAGCCGGGGGTCCGACCGTGCTGGTGCCCAGTCTGGTGGTGATCGCCGGTCTCGCGTCGGCCGGACTGCTGCTGTCCCAGGTGTCGTATCGCGGCGCCGGTCTGGCCGCGCCGCTGGCCACGGTGACCGTGGTCAATCCGGTGGTCGCCGCCGTGGCCGGTGTGGTGCTGTTCGGTGAGGGCGTCCGCTACGGCGCGGCGGGTGCTGTCGCCGCGCTGGCGTGCGCGGGCGTGGCGGGGACCGGCCTGGTGCTGCTGTCGGTCCGGCGCCGCACCACGGGTGCCGGGTCGGTCGGCGGCGCCACGGTGGTCCGCGTCGCGGCCGCCGGCCCGGTGCCCGGCGATGGCACTGCCTCAGACCGTGACCCCGTGCGCCCTGAGGTAGGCGAGGGGGTCGACATCGGAGCCGTACCCCGGCCCCGTACGCACCTCGAAGTGGAGATGGGGTCCCGTGCTGTTGCCGGTGGACCCTGAGCGGGCGATCCGCTGTCCCCCGCCGACCTGCTGGCCCGCGCGGACGTTGAGCGCCGAGAGATGCGCGTACTGGCTGTACTTGCCGTCGGAGTGCCGGATGACGATCTCGTAGCCGTACGCACCGGCCCAGCCCGCGGACACCACTCGGCCGGGCGCGACGGCCCTCACGGAGGTGCCCGTGGGCACCGGGAAGTCGACACCGGTGTGGTAGCCGCTGGCCCAGGCGCCGGCTTTGCGGTAGGGGGTGCCGGTGCCCGCCGCGACGGGCGCACTGAAGTGGGACGCCTGGCCGGCGCGCTCGGTGTGCTGGGGCCGCTGTCGCTCCCGCTGCACCGCTGGGGCCTGCTCGGAGGTGGGCTTCGCGGCGGGCTTCGAAGCGGGCTTCGCTGCCGGCTTCGGCGTCGCCGTGGAACGTGCCTGCGGCCGGGCCTGCGGCCGCTCCTTCGTGGCGGGGCGCTGTGTGGTGGACTGCATCCGCAGCCGCTGGCCGGGGAAGATGAGGTCGGGATCGTCCCCGACGACGGTGCGGTTGTCTGCGTAGAGCGCCTGCCAGCCGCCCCTGACCCGGTGGCTCTGGGCGATTCCGGAGAGCGAGTCGCCCGGCGCGACCGTGTACATCTCGCGCTGTCCGGGCACGGTGGTCGGGGTGGCCTGCTGCTGCCGTGCCGACGCCCGGGCCTTGGCCTCCGTCCTCTTGGCCCTGGACTCCGTCCTGGCCTCGGTCTCGACGGACCGCCGACGTTCCGGTGCGATCGCGGGATCCGCTCCCCCGCGGGCGAGTCCCGCCCGCGTGGAGCAGGTCGGCCAAGCGCCGGGGCCCTGCCCTTCGAGCACCTTCTCGGCGATGGCGATCTGCTGGTCCTTGGAGGCGAGATCGGCGCGCGAGGCGTAGGCCGTGCCCCCGTACGCATCCCAGGTGGACTGGCTGAACTGCAACCCGCCGTAGTAGCCGTTGCCCGTGTTGATCTGCCAGTTGCTGGTGGACTCGCAGGCCGCGACCTTGTCCCACACCTCCACTGACGCGGCGCTCGCCGCCCCCGCGCCGATCAGCGGGAGCGCGATCCCCGCCCCGCTCGCGGTGACGGTCAACGACGCCCGGTTGATCCGGCTCGGCTGGTAGCGGCGGTGCCGCCCGCGTAAGGCCATGGGTCCCCCCTCGAACGCATCAGCAGCCGCAAAGCTAGGCGCTGCCAACAGGACTGACAAGGGGCGTGAACGGGCACCGGGTCGCACGAACGTCCGCGCCGACACCGGAATCCGGGATTCCTGCGCCGCCCGGGCGACTCGCGCGCCCATGAACGCCCCGCGTCCGTGAACCGTATTCATACTGGCCAGGGGAGGGGCACGGCCAACGGCCCAGGCCAGGCCGGGGGTATGGACCGGCGGACCGGGGCCCGGCAGGTACGGTCCCGATGACCGATGGACTCGACGCACTCTTCAGATTCCAGGAGCACACGTATGAGTGGTACCGCCCAGATCGGCGTCACCGGGCTCGCGGTGATGGGCCGCAATCTCGCCCGCAACTTCGCGCGAAACGGCCTCACCGTCGCGGTGCACAACCGGACCGCGAGCAAGATGCGCGAGCTGGTCGAAGGGTTCGGCCACGAGGGTGCGTTCGCGCCCGCGGAGACCGCCGAGGAGTTCGTCGCCGCACTGGAGCGGCCACGCCGGCTGGTCATCATGGTCAAGGCGGGTGACCCGACGGACGCCGTGATCGAGGAGTTCGCCCCCCTCCTCGAGCCGGGTGACGTCATCATCGACGGCGGCAACGCGCACTTCGCCGACACCCGCCGCCGTGAGCGGGAACTGCGCGAGCGCGGAATCCACTTCGTGGGCGTGGGCATCTCCGGCGGAGAGGAGGGCGCACTGCACGGGCCGAGCATCATGCCGGGCGGCTCGCCTGAGTCGTACGCCTCTCTCGGGCCGCTGCTGGAGAAGATCGCCGCGAAGGCGAAGGACGGCACGCCCTGCGTGACACATGTCGGCCCCGACGGCGCGGGCCATTTCGTGAAGATGGTGCACAACGGCATCGAGTACGCGGATATGCAGCTGATCGCCGAGGCGTACCACCTGCTGCGCGAGGTCGCCGGCTACTCCCCCGCCAAGATCGCCGAGACGTTCCGTGGGTGGAACACCGGGCGTCTGGACTCCTATCTGATCGAGATCACCGCTGAGGTCCTGGCGCACACGGACGCGGCGACCGGCAAGCCGTTCGTCGACATCGTGGCGGACCAGGCCGAGCAGAAGGGCACCGGCCGCTGGACCGTGCAGATCGCGCTCGACCTCGGAGTGCCGGTCTCCGGCATCGCCGAGGCCGTGTTCGCCCGCTCGGTGTCCGGCCACGCGGAGCTGCGCGCGGCCTCGCAGCAGCTGCCGGGTCCGGTGCCGCAGCCGCTCGGCGAGCAGGACGCGGCACGCTTCGCCGAGCAGGTCGAGCAGGCGCTGTACGCCTCGAAGATCGTTTCGTACACCCAGGGCTTCCACCAGGTCCAGGCGGGCAGCGAGACCTACGACTGGGGCATCGACCTGGGCGCGGTGGCCTCGATCTGGCGCGCTGGATGCATCATCCGGGCGGCCTTCCTGGACCGGATCCGCGCTGCCTACGACGCGCAGCCGGACCTGCCCAGCCTGCTGTCGGACAAGCAGTTCGCCCAGGAGATCGGCGCGGCGCAGGACGACTGGCGCGCGGTGGTGGCCGCGGCGGCGCGGCAGGGCGTGCCCACGCCCGGCTTCTCCGCGTCACTGGCCTACTACGACGCGCTGCGCGCGCCCAGGCTTCCCGCGGCGCTGACCCAGGGCCAGCGTGACTTCTTCGGTGCGCACACCTACCGGCGTACGGACCGGGACGGTTCGTACCACACGCTGTGGGGCGGCGACCGGTCGGAAGAGCGCACCGGCTGATCCGACCGGGCTCAGCCCCACAGGCCCGCCCCGGCCCGATCACCGCATCGGGCCGGGCGCCGGCTCGGGGTCGGGCACCGGGTCGGGGCCCGGCGGTTTGGGAATCGGATCCGGCGCGGGAATCGGATCCGGCGCGGGTCCAGGCCGCGGTGGCTGCGGTGGCGGCACGGGGCTGGGCGCGGGGTCCGGCATCGGGGGTACGGGGTCGGGGTGCGGGTTCGGGTGGGTCATCGCTGCCTCCCTGGTCTCGCGGGGCCTGTGTCTCCAGGTTCCACCGTTGCGGGTGCCCCGGCAGTGCGGGTCCACGCGTGTAGGCGGCATACCGCGGAACCCGCCCTTGTGCGGCCGTGATGGCTGGCGGCAGCCCTACCAGCCCGATGCCCGCGCCCGTCAGGCGCGCGCCGCCGCCGACACGACCGCGTGCGGGCTTGCCTGGGTGTCGCTGCCGGGGACCGGCTGGGAGGGGTCGGAGCCCAGTTCCACGATGCGGTTGCCGGCGTCGACATGCACGACCCGGGGCACCAGCGCCCGTGCTTCGGCGTCGTTCACCTGGGCGTAGCTGATGAGGATCACCAGGTCTCCCGGGTGCACCAGATGCGCCGCGGCACCGTTGATGCCGATGACACCGGACCCGCGCTCCCCTTCGATGACGTAGGTCTCCAGCCGCGCCCCGTTGGTGATGTCGACTATGTGCACCAGCTCGCCGGGGAGCAGATCAGCGGCCTCCATGAGATCCGCGTCGACCGTCACGGAACCGACGTAGTGCAGGTCGGCCTGGGTGACGGTGGCACGGTGGATCTTGGACTTGAACATGGTACGCATCATCGAAGCACTCCTGGACTTAGGCTCCCTGCCTGCGTTTTTGCAGGTCAAGGGCGGTTTTCCTACCCTACAACGAGTCGCATGCCGGGGCAGCGTCCCCCAGGTTTCCCAGGACTCACGCTGACCACTTGCCGCCTTTTCTGATACATCATCAGGCGCTACAGAAGAGCTTCGCCCGCCATCCCAGACGGCACCGCGCCGACGGCACAAGCCTACGCAGCACCCCCCGAAGGGCGTCCGTGATCACCGTCACTCCGGCGGTCAGGCGCTGAGGCAGCCGACCGGGAGCCGGCCACGCGACGCTCGCTCCGAGGACGTCGCCCAAGCCCATCGGACGCGCCCGTCGCGCCGAGCCAAACTGCCCGGTGCGGGACTTCGGCTGCTGCGTGCGGCCGCCGTTGTCGCGGGCCGCCTCCTTCGGGGCCTGGAGGTCGACCCGGGCTTGGGTGACGTGACTGAGTGCGGGGTGCTGGTGGAACCGTTCTCGCCGTGCGGCCCGCTCAGAGGCTGATCGCCCAGCCGACGAACAGTGCCGCGAAGACCACGCTGCAGGCGACGATCAGCGAAAGGATCATCACGGAGTGTTCCCAGAGTCCACCGTCTGGACGCTCCTGATGGGCCTCGGCGGTGGACGCCTCCACCGGCGGCGTCTCCTGCGGGGGTACGAGTAGATCGGCCATCATTCTCTCCCGTCACTCACGACTCGGGAGTGCCGCACCGGCTCCCCGGCACGCGAGGCGCCGGCAGCGACTCTCCGACCTCGGCCCGCCCATGCGGCGCGGACCCACCCCCGAAGCGGGGTCGGCCGCCGCAGCGGAACCGGGTTGTACTCCCACTATGAGGCGCGCATCCCGGGCACGCGGCCGCTGAGGCCGAATCCGTGACCTGACCAGACAGGCGTGCCCGGCGGCTGTCGGCATTCCGTGCCCACGGCCTCCGTGCGATTCATGAAGGCGTTCGCGGAACCGGCTATCGCGGTGCGGTGCCTGCGCTACGTGCGCGTCGGTGGTCATCACGTCGATCGGCGGACTTCACCGACGCGAGGGCGATGCCCCCGCGACGAAGGCCGAAGCGCCGGGCGGGTGAACGCGTGCGGACAGCTTTGGACAGTGCCCGCTTCCGCCCTGCCTGGAAAGTGGACACCGCCCCGGGCGAACGTGAGTGCCATGAGCGTGACACATACCCGGACCCGCCCGGCGGCGCATCCCTGGCACACGCGCTTGCCGCGCCGGCCGCACGGACGGCGGCGGCGCACCGATCCCGCGGCTGGACCGGCACCGTCGCCGGCGGCAGCCGTCCCGTCGTCCTGACATGCGCCAATTTCCGGAACACCGACCGCCCACTCCCCTTCCGACCCCCGTATCCGCACCCAAGAGGAGCACCACCATGACGTCCCGCCCGACCCGCGCCATCGCCATGCTGACCGCCGCCGTGGCGCTGTCCGCCACCACGGCCACCACCGCCAATGCCGCCAATGCCGCGCAGGACGCCGAACGGCGTCCGCCGAGGATCGTGGCCGACTGGGCGCGGGCCTGGAACGGCACCGACTCGGCCGCGCTCGGCGCCTTGTTCACCACCGACGGCACCTACACCGACAAGGCCGTGGGCATGACCTTCCGAGGCCCGAAGGAAATAGCCGGGTGGAAAGCCCGCGCCGACCGCCTCATCGACAACGTTCACGTGACCGTGCGCGCGGCTGACCGCCGCGGCGCCCGCATCACCGTCAAAGCCACGTACTCAGGCCACCTCAAGGGCGCGCCCAAGCCCTTCGCCGTGCCGATGACCACCCTTCTCGACCTCGACAAGAACGGCTGCCGAATCGCCTCCGACCAGGACCACTACAGCCTCGCCGCCGTCCTGACCCAGTCCGGCCTGCCTGCTGACTGGACCCCGCCCGCCGCTTGATCCCCATCGTCTGGGCTCGACGCCGCGATACCGCGACGGCCTGAGTCCGGCGGAATCCGCCGGCTGCGGCCGGAGGTGACCTTCCAGGATCCGAGACACGCCGAATGGGCGCTGTGGCAACTCGGCACGGACGCCGAGGCCCTGGACCCGCATTGGTTGCGCGACTCGCTGCGCGAACGCGTCGCCGCGATCGCCACCTGCTACTCGGATCCTGGGAGTTGCCGCCCTCCGCGGGACCGGGACGGCGCCGAATCCGGCGAGCGTCGACCGAGCCCAGCCTGAGCCTCGTGCCCCGGCTCGCCGGGTGTGTCGCGCAGGACGGCGGTACTCCTGCCGCGCCTCTTCCCCAGGACGTGAAGTCCCCTGAAGGCGTGCGATTTTACCTCAGCAAACTGTGCTCGATCTTGGTGTGTATCGGCTCACATCCTTCCTTTACGCCTTCGTCACGCGAGGCGCACGTACGGTTCGCAGGCGCGCCCCGGTCGCGCGGTTCGCATACCGCCGGGCTCGGCAAGGCGTACCGGCGGTCACCACGCACCCCCATCCCCATGGCGCCCAGCCCGCGTAATCAGCCATGCGAAGGACACCCATGAGTTCCCGTCAGTCTCCGCAAGCCGCCTTTCAGCCATAGATTGACGCTAAGTCATCTGAAAATCAGGCATACATGGGCTTGATCGGACCAGAACCCCCAATTCCACTTTGACCGCCCCCTGGTGGTCTTCAAGACTTCCCATCCGACCACCCGCACCCATCGGTGACCACGTGCGGGACGAGCAGGGGGAAGCAGAAGCAGAATGAAGAAGAGCCACTCCAACTCCGCCCGCGTGCGGAGGGCCGTCGCACGCGGGCTGGTGACCGCCACCGCCCTGGCCTCCGTCAGCGCCATGGCCGCACCGATGACCGCCGTCGCCACTCCGTCGCGCTCCGCGGCCGCCGCCGAGATCGGCACCACCGACAAACAGCGCGTGGACGCCGCCGCCGTCGTTCGCCTCGACCCGAGCCCGGACGTCCTGCTGCTCGGCGACAACGACTTCATCCACGCCCTCTGGCAGAAGGCCCGGGACGGCGGCGAGTCCTTCGAGGCGGTACGGCTGGCCGCTGAGGCCGCGATGATGAGCGAAGCGGCCGAGGACCACGTCCAGTTCATCGTGACCGGCATCCACGAGGCGTACGCCGTCGACAAGCAGCGCGAGAAGGACAAGGCCGACGCCGCCCGTGCGGCACGGCTCGCCAAGTCGCAGGCACTGATCGCGGTCGGCATCCCGAACAGCCCCGACCTGCTCGACCTGAGCGACGACAACTTCATCCGCGCCGTGATGCGCCACGAGGCGGCCGGCCCCCAGGTGCGTGCCGCCGCCGCGACCGCCCTGGCCGGCGACGCGGCGGCCTGGCAGGCGTTCATCGCCAACGGCGCCCGCGAGGCCCACCAGCGCGATGTGGCCGACGAGCTCAAGGAGCTCGAGGAGAGGAACCGCGCGGAGGCCGAACGCCGCAGGGAGCTCGCAGCCCGCACCAACGCCGCAGCGCTGTTCCGCATCACTCCGTCCGAGGCCATGCTGGCGCTCAGCGACGACAACTTCATCCGCGAACTGCTGCGCGCTGCACCGGCGGACGCCAAGGAGAGCGAGCTGTACGCGGCCGCGCAGCGCGCGGTGCTCGACGCGGACCCGGCCGTCTGGGCGCGGTTCATCCACACCGGCGCAGAAGAGGCGTACAAGAAGGACGACGAGGCACGCCGCAAGAAGATCGCCGAGGCCAACCGCCGGCTCGCGCTGCAGCTGCAGGCCGCCGCCGAGAAGACCGGGATGAACCCGAACCTGGTCGCGGCTGCGAAGAAGGCGCTGTCCGGCAGCGACGAGGACGTCGCGCTGTTCCTCAAGGAGGACAGCCAGTACCGGGCCAAGCGGCAGTCGCTGCAGCCTGCGAGCGGCAAGCCGGCGGGCTTCTTCGTCCGGCAGTCCGACGTCGACGCCGGCGAGACGTTCCTCGCTCCGGTTTCCGCCGCTTCCAAGCAGGCCGACCGTGAGGACGCCACCTGGGTCGTCGTGCCCGCGCTCGGCGGCCAGCCCGGCTGCTACTCGTTCGAGTCGGCCCGCAAGCCGGGCCACTACCTGGCCCAGAAGGACCTCCGGGTCCGGATGACCGCGAGCGACAACAGCACGCAGTTCCGCAAGGACGCCAGTTGGTGCGCCAAGAAGGGTCAGAGCGGTTCCGGCACGTCCTTCGTGTCGGCGAGTCAGCCGGGCCGCTTCCTGCGCCAGCACCGGGGCGACCTGTACGCGGCCGACAAGTCCGCCAAGAACGCCTTCGACTTGGAGCGGGACTTCGCCCAGGACGTCTCCTGGAAGGTCGCCACCCCGCTCGCGCGCTGACCGCCGCCGGCCGAGTCCCTGTCTGCGGATCCCGCAGATCCCGCATACCTGAACAGAACGGAAGCATCCCCATGTCCCGGATCATCCGATCCGTCCTGGCCGCCGGGGCCGGCGTCGCCGTGCTCGTCGGCGGCGTGACCGTCGCCGTCGCCGACGAACCGGCCACCCCGGCCGCCCCGGCCGCCGCTGCGGCCCCGCAGCCCACCGCCGTACGGCTCAAGGCCGAGCACAGCGGCCAGTGCCTCACGATCGGCAAGGCCAGCCTGCGCAACGGCACCGACGCCATCCAGTCGGCGTGCGCCGACGACGCCCTGAACCAGCGATTCGACATGGTGCCCACCGGTGCGGGCACCTTCGAGCTGCGGGCCAGGCACTCCGGAAAGTGCCTCGAGGTGCAGAACAGCGGCACCACGTCCGGTTCGGTCGTCCAGCAGTACTGGTGCGGCCAGGGGAAGCACCACAACTGGCGGCTGGCCATGGTCGACATCGCCAAGGAGCTGTACGAACTGCGGCCGGCCCACATCCCGGCCAACATGACCCGCTGCCTGGACATCGCGTCCGCGAGCAAGGAAGAGGGCGCGGCGGCGCGGCTGTGGGCGTGCAACGGCACTGCCGCGCAGAAGTGGCGTATCGAGCCGGTCACGGCCGTCTGAGCACCCGAACACGCGAGAGGAAACCGATCCCATCATGTCCAGGATCATCCGGGCCGCCCTGGCCGTAGGCGCCACCGTCGCGGTGCTGGCAGGCACCGCTACCGTCGTGCAGGCCGACGAGGGCAGCGACGCCCGTGCCGCGGCCGAAGCGGCCCGCATCGCCGCCGAGCGGGCCCGCCAGGCCGCCGGGGACGACGACCCCGCCGTCGCGGCGCGCGAAGCCGCGATCGCCGCGGCCGCCATGCGGTCGGAGGCCGTGTCACGCGCCGCGATGCCGAAGACGGTGGTCCAGCTGACGGCCGCCCACAGCGGCAAGTGCCTTGACGTCGAAGGCGGTAAGGCCACGAACGGTATCGACGTCCAGCAGTACACCTGCAACGGCACCCCCGCCCAGAAGTGGACCGCCGTCGCGGCCGTGGGCGGAAGCTTCGAGCTGCGCTCCGTCCTCAGCGGCAAGTGCCTCGAAGTGGAGAAGCACAGCACCAAGCCCGGCGCCGTCGTCCAGCAGTGGACATGCGACGAAGCGGCGCACCAGCGCTGGCGGGTGCTGCTCGTCGACCCCGTCCGCAAGCTGTACGAGCTGCAGCCGGCGCACGCGGACGGCATGTGCCTGGACGTCCCCAGCGCCAAGAAGGACAACGGCGTCAACACACAGCTGTACACCTGCAACCGCACCGATGCCCAGCTGTGGCGGGTCGAGCAGGCCGCGTGAGCCTGCCGAACGGGGTGCGTGAGCAATCCCGTTGAGCGTCGCGGAGGGGCAGGGCCGACCGTACGGCCCTGCCCCTCCGCGACGGTGAACACGTTCTTCATCTTCCAAGGGGGGTCTGAGTTGAGTCGTCAGTGGTGGGGCGCGCGTACCGTGGCGGTCGGCGTGCTGTCCGGCGCGATCGCGGTCGCGGGCGTGGGGCCGGCCTGGGCGGGCGTCCGTACCGAGGCCGCCGCACCGGCTTCCGGGGCGCCCTCGGTATCCGTCGTCGCGGCCGGCGAGGCGGAGCAGACGTTCTCGCCCGAACTGGCCGCGGCGATCGATGAGGCGCGCCGACGGGTGACGTCCATGGCGAAGACGCACCCGGCCGCCGAGGTACGGACGTCGGCGTGGAACGCATTGCGGAGCTCCCGCGGCGACGAGGCGCTCGTGGAGTGGCTCGCGCCCGGCGGCGGCTTCGACTACGCGAAGCAGCGTGCGCGGGACAGCCGTGCACGCAACAAGGCGTACTGCGAACGGGTGGTCGCCACGCACACGGTGGAGTTCTCCCCCGAGGTGCGGGCCGCCGCGGCACGGGCGCTGAAGGGGAGCGCCGCCGAGCAGGCGGCGTTCGTGCGGACGGGGTACGCCGAAGCGCAGCGGCGCGACCGCGCGGCGCGCGAGGACGGTGTGCGGCAGCAGCTCGAAGTCGGCGCGAGGGACCGGGACTTCGTACGCGAGCTGGGCGAGCGGGATCCCGGCGAACAGGTACGCGTCGCGGCGCGGTGGGCACTGCGACCGGGTGCCGTGGACGCGGATGTGGCCGAGTTCTTCGGCTATGGCTGGGCGACCGGCGCGGCGCTGGACCTGGAGGCGTACCGGACGCGTGTCGCCGACGCGGAAACGCTGCGGCACCACACGCTGACCCTTCTGATCAGGGAGGCCACGGCAGCCGAGGCGGCCGTGCGGGGTGCCGCGGACGCGGCTGCCGCCCGCGCCGAGGCCGAGCGCGCCTGGAAGGCGGTGTCCGAGCACGCGGACGCGGCACAGCGCGCGTGGCTGGCCGAACAGGCCGCCGCGGCGGCCCAGGCGGAGAACTGGCAGGCCGTCGCCCTGCTGTCCCAGGAGTCGGCGCAGCAGCTGTGGAAGGCGATCTCGGGAACCGCCGACAGCAGTCGGAGCGCCTGGGCCGGGGAGTCGGCCGGGGCGCGGGACGCCGCGGCGTTCTGGCAGGCCATGTTCGACCGCGCCCAGGACGGCGAGAGCCGCGCCCGGGGCTGAGCCCGAGGGTTGGGGCGGCCCGTGTACGGGGGGGTCCGAACGGCATACAAACACCACCACCACACAAAGAGGGGGGGTGTTTTTTATAGAAGATGTGAGTGGGGTTT
>NZ_JBHXFA010000067.1:17468-36634 GCF_042724175.1 Streptomyces sp. NPDC127084 | reverse complement strand
CGTAAGGGGCACCGGGGCCTCCGGTCCGAATCGGGTACCGGCTACCGGACGAACACGCTTGCCTGCCCGGCCAGATCCAGGAAGTACTGCGGCGCCACACCCAGCACCACCGTGACCGCGACACCCACCGCGATGGTGGTCATCGTCAGCGGCGACGGCACGGCCACCGTCGGCCCCTCGGGCTTCGGCTCGCTGAAGAACATCAGCACGATGACCCTGATGTAGAAGAACGCCGCGATCGCGGACGAGATCACACCCACCACGACCAGCACGCCCGCTCCGCCCTCCGCCGCCGCGCTGAAGACGGCGAACTTCCCGGAGAAGCCGGAGGTCAGCGGGATGCCCGCGAAGGCCAGCAGGAATAGCGCGAACACCGCGGCGACCAGCGGAGAGCGCCGTCCCAGCCCGGCCCACTTGGACAGATGGGTGGCCTCGCCCCCCGCGTCCCGCACCAGGGTGACGACCGCGAAAGCGCCGATCGTCACGAAGGAGTAGGCCACGAGGTAGAAGAGGACCGACGACACACCCTCGGGCGTGACCGCGATGACACCGGCGAGGATGAATCCGGCGTGTGCGATCGAGGAGTAGGCGAGCAGCCGCTTGATGTCGGTCTGGGTGATCGCGAGGATCGCGCCGCCGAGCATGGTGACGATGGCGATCGCCCACATCACCGGCCGCCAGTCCCAGCGCAGCCCCGGCAGCACCACATAGAGCAGCCGCAGCAGCGCTCCGAACGCGGCTACCTTGGTGGCAGCCGCCATGAAGCCGGTGACCGGGGTCGGTGCGCCCTGGTACACGTCCGGGGTCCACATATGGAACGGCACCGCGCCGACCTTGAACAGCAGGCCGACCAGGATCAGCGCGCCGCCGATCAGCAGCAGCGCGTCATTGCCCATGGTGGCGGCGAGCGCCGGGTCGATGGTCTTGACGGTGCCGTCGACCACGTCGGCGATCCTGGCGTACGACACCGAGCCCGCGTATCCGTACACGAGCGCGATACCGAAGAGCAGGAACGCCGACGAGAACGCTCCGAGCAGGAAGTACTTCATGGCCGCTTCCTGCGACAGGAGCCGCTTGCGGCGGGCCAGGGCGCACAGCAGGTAGAGCGGCAGCGAGAAGACCTCGAGCGCGATGAACAGGGTCAGCAGGTCGTTGGCCGCGGGGAAGACCAGCATTCCCGAGATCGCGAAGAGCGCCAGCGGGTAGACCTCGGTGGTGGTGAACCCGGCCTTGACCGCCGCCTTCTCGCCGTCGCCGCCCGGTACGGCGGCGGCTTGAGCGGCGAAGGAGTCGACATGGCTGCCGTGCGCCCGGGGATCGAGGCGCCGCTCGGCGAAGGTGAAGATCGCGACCAGCGAGGCCAGCAGGATCGTGCCCTGGAGGAACAGCGCGGGGCCGTCGACCGCGATGGCGCCCATCGCGGCGAGATGCGCCTTGGTGCTGCCGTATCCCCCGGCGGCGAGTCCGACCACCGCGGCGAACGCGGCGGCCAGCGCCACCACCGACAGGAAGACCTGTGCGGGATAGCGGGCCTTGCGCGGCACGAAGGCCTCGATCAGCACCCCCACGATCGCCGCGCCGACCACGATCAGAGTGGGTGCGAGCTGGGCGTACTCGATCTGCGGGGCCGGGATCCTGTCCAGCGGCTCGGCAGCGGTCGTCCACAGGCTGTGGACAGCAGTTGTGCTCACTTGGCCGCCTCCACCTCGGGCTGGGGGTCCTTCTGCTGTACGTCGGACATGGTGTGCTCCACGGCCGGATTCACGATCTTCGTCAGGGGCGCCGGGAAGAACCCGAGGAAAATCAGCAGCGCGATCAGCGGCGCGACCACCGCCAGCTCACGTGGCCGAAGATCCGGCATCGCCCGGACCTCCTCCTTCACCGGACCCGTCATCGTCCGCTGGTAGAGCACCAGGGTGTAGAGCGCTGCGAGCACGATGCCGAAGGTCGCGATGATGCCGGCCACCGGATACCGGGCGAAGGTGCCGACCAGGACCAGGAACTCGCTGACGAACGGCGCCAGACCGGGCAGGGACAGGGTGGCGAGCCCGCCGATGAGGAAGGTGCCGGCGAGCACCGGGGCCACCTTCTGCACTCCCCCGTAGTCGGCGATGAGCCGCGAACCGCGCCGCGAGATCAGGAAGCCGGCCACCAGCATCAGCGCGGCCGTCGAGAGCCCGTGGTTGACCATGTAGAGCGTGGCACCGGACTGGCCCTGGCTGGTCATCGCGAAGATGCCCATGATGATGAAGCCGAAGTGCGAGATCGAGGCGTAGGCGACCAACCGCTTGATATCGCGCTGGCCCACCGCGAGCAGCGCCCCGTAAATGATGCTGATCAGCGCCAGGGCCAGGATCACGGGGGTGGCCCACTTCGACGCCTCGGGGAAGAGACCGAGGCAGAAGCGCAGCATCGCGAAGGTGCCGACCTTGTCGACGACCGCCGTGATCAGCACGGCCACCGGAGCGGTCGACTCCCCCATGGCGTTGGGCAGCCAGGTGTGCAGCGGCCACAGCGGCGCCTTCACCGCGAAGGCGAAGAAGAAGCCGAGGAACAGCAGCCGCTCGACGTTGGTGGACATCTCCAGGTCGCCGGCGGCTCGCGCTTCGGCGATCTCCGTCAACGAGAAGTTGCCGGCGACGACATAGAGCCCGATCACCGCGGCCAGCATGATCAGCCCGCCGACCAGGTTGTAGAGCAGGAACTTCACGGCGGCGTACGAGCGCTGGGCCGCCGCGTTCTCGTCACTGCCCGCGTGAGCCCGGTCCCCGAAGCCGCCGATGAGGAAGTACATCGGGATCAGCATGGCTTCGAAGAGGATGTAGAAGAGGAAGACGTCGGTGGCCTCGAAGGAGAGGATCACCATCGCCTCGACCGAGAGGATCAGGGCGAAGAAGCCCTGGGTCGGGCGCCAGCGGGTGGACTTGGTCTCCAGGGGATCGGCGTCATGCCAGCCCGCCAGGATGATGAACGGGATGAGCACGGCGGTCAGCGCGATCAGCGCCACCGCGATCCCGTCCACCCCCAACTCGTATCGCACCCCGAAGTCCTTGATCCAGGAATGGGATTCGGTGAGCTGGTACCGGTCGCCGCCGGGTTCGAAGCGGACGGCGATGATCCCGGCGAGCACGAGGGTGCCGAGTGAGACGACCAGCGCCAGCCACTTGGCGGCGGTCTTGCGCCCGGCTGGGACGGCCGCGGTCGCGATGGCGCCGACCGCGGGCAGGGCGGCTGCTGCTGTAAGGAGCGGGAAGGACATGACAGTTACACCGACCTCATCAGCAGGGTCGCGGCGATCAGCACCGCCGTACCTCCGAACATCGAGACCGCGTAGGTGCGGGCGTAGCCGTTCTGCAGCTTGCGCAGCCGGCCCGAGAGTCCTCCGAACGACGCCGCCGTGCCGTTGACCACCCCGTCGACCAGGGTGTGGTCCACGTACACCAGCGACCGGGTGAGGTGCTCGCCGCCGCGGACCAGGACCACATGGTTGAAGTCGTCCTGGAGGAGGTCCCGGCGGGCGGCCCTGGTGAGCAGCGAGCCGCGCGGGGCCGTCACCGGCACCGGGCGCCGTCCGTACTGGGCGTAGGCGAGCCCCACACCGAGGAGCATCACCGCGACGGTGCTGATCGTGACGGTGCCGGCGCTGATCGGCGGGTGGCCGTGCTCGAAGCCGGTCACCGGCTCAAGCCACTTGACGAACGACTCGTGGAAGGAGAACAGACCGCCCGCGAAGACCGATCCGAAGGCCAGCACGATCATCGGGGCGGTCATGGTGCGCGGCGACTCGTGCGGATGCGGGAGTTCGCCGTTCTCGTCGGGCTGCCAGCGCTTCTCGCCGAAGAAGGTCATCAGCATCACGCGCGTCATGTAGAACGCGGTGATCCCCGCGCCCAGCAGGGCCGCGCCGCCGAGGATCCAGCCCTCGGTGCCGCCCTTGGCGAAGGCCGCCTCGATGATCTTGTCCTTGGAGAAGAAGCCGGACAGGCCGGGGAAGCCGATGATGGCGAGATAGCCGAGGCCGAAGGTGACGAAGGTGATCGGCATGTACTTCCGCAGACCACCGAACTTCCGCATGTCGACTTCGTCGTTCATGCCGTGCATGACCGAGCCCGCGCCGAGGAAGAGCCCCGCCTTGAAGAAGCCGTGGGTCACCAGGTGCATGATCGCGAAGACGTAGCCGATCGGGCCGAGGCCCGCCGCCAGGATCATGTAGCCGATCTGCGACATCGTCGAACCGGCCAGCGCCTTCTTGATGTCGTCCTTCGCGCAACCGACGATCGCACCGAAGAGCAGCGTGACGGCGCCGACGGTCACCACCGCGAGCTGGGCGGTGGGGGCGGCGTCGAAGATGTCGCCGGAGCGGGTGATCAGGTACACGCCGGCGGTGACCATCGTCGCCGCGTGGATCAGGGCCGAGACCGGGGTCGGGCCCTCCATCGCGTCCCCGAGCCAGGACTGGAGCGGCACCTGGGCGGACTTGCCGCAGGCGGCGAGCAGCAGGAGCAGCCCGAGTGCGGTCAGAGTGCCTTCGGACGCCTTGCCCGTGGAGCCCAGCACCGGCCCGAAGGCGAAGGTCCCGAAGGTGGTGAACATCAGCATGATGGCGATGGACAGGCCCATGTCGCCGACCCTGTTGACCAGGAAGGCCTTCTTGGCCGCCGTGGCCGCGCTGGGCTTGTGCTGCCAGAAGCCGATCAGCAGGTAGGAGGCGAGACCGACGCCCTCCCAGCCGACGTACAGCAGCAGGTAGTTGTCGGCGAGCACCAGCAGGAGCATCGCCGCGAGGAACAGGTTGAGGTAGCCGAAGAAACGGCGCCGGCGCTCGTCGTGCTCCATGTACCCGACCGAGTACAGATGGATGAGCGAGCCGACCCCGGTGATCAGCAGGACGAAGGTCATCGAAAGCTGGTCGAGTTGGAAGGCCACGTCGGCCTGGAAGCCCTCGACCGGGATCCAGGTGTACAGATGCTGGGTCAGGGTGCGGTCGTCGCCGGGCCGGCCCAGCATGTCGGCGAACAGCACCACGCCGACGACGAATGAGGCGGCGGCCAGTGCCGTGCCGATCCAGTGCCCGGTGCGGTCGAGCCGGCGTCCGCCGAGCAGCAGCACGGCCCCGCCGAGCAGGGGCGCTGCGATCAGCAGCGCGATCAGGTTCTCTGCGTAGTCCACGAGTCTGCGACCCCTTACAGCTTCATCAGGCTGGCGTCGTCGACCGAGGCCGAGTGGCGGGAACGGAACAGCAGCACGATGATCGCCAGCCCGACCACGACCTCGGCGGCGGCGACGACCATCGTGAAGAACGCGATGATCTGGCCGTCGAGATTGCCGTGCATCCGGGAGAAGGCGACGAACGCGAGGTTGCAGGCGTTGAGCATCAGCTCGACGCACATGAAGACCACGATCGCGTTCCGCCTGATCAGCACACCCGCGGCACCGATGGTGAACAGCAATGAGGCGAGATAGATGTAGTTGACCGGATTCACCGCTTGGCCTCCTCTCCGTCACGTCGGCCGTCGCGCTGTCCGCCGCGCTCGCTTTCCGGGCGTCGTACATCGCGGTCGTGCTCGCCCCGGGCCCGCTCGTCCAGGAAGCGGCCGAGGCGCTCCTCGGAGCGCTGCTCCAGCGCCCTGAGGTCGTTGAGCGCCTCACCGGACACGTCCCGGATCTGACCGCGCGAGCGCAGGGTCTTGCTGACGCTGAGCTCCGACGGAGTGCCGTCCGGCAGCAGACCGGCGATATCCACCGCGTTGTGCCGGGCGTAGACACCGGGGGCCGGGAGCGGCGGCAGGTGCTTGCCCTCGCGGACACGCTGCGCGGCCAGCTCCCGCTGGGTGCTGGCCCGTTCGGTGCGCTCGCGGTGGGTGAGCACCATCGCGCCGACCGCCGCCGAGATCAGCAGCGCGCCGGTGATCTCGAAGGCGAACACGTACTTGGTGAAGATCAGGGCGGCGATGCCCTGGACATTGCCGCTCGCGTTGGCCTCACCGAGGCCGACGAAGGAGTCGGCGCCCAGCGCGGCGTTGGCGATCCCGGCGATGAGCAGCACACCGAAGCCGAGGCCGCAGGCGGCGGCCCACCAGCGCTGTCCCTTGATGGTCTCCTTCAGGGAGTCCGCCGCCGTCACACCGACCAGCATCACGACGAAGAGGAACAGCATCATGATCGCGCCGGTGTAGACGACGACCTGGACGATGCCGAGGAAGTACGCCCCGTTGGCCAGGTAGAACACCGCCAGGATGATCATGGTCCCGGCGAGGCAGAGCGCACTGTGGACGGCCTTTTTCATGAGGATGGTGCACAGCGCGCCGATCACGGCGACGGTGCCCAGCACCCAGAACTGCACGGCCTCCCCGGTGGAGGTGGCTGCGGCGAGAGTGGCGGCGTTCATACGTCGGCCCCCTCCGGCCGCTGCTCCTTCTCGGCGCCGCGCGACTCGCCCGCCTCGCCTGTCTCACCCTTGGAGACTGCGACCTGGCGCTCGGTGCCGGGAGCGGCCCCGGTGACCAGGCCCCGGTAGTAGTCCTGCTCGTCGGTGCCCGGGTAGATCTCGTGCGGGGAGTCGACCATGCCCGGCTCCAGGCCCGCGAGAAGCTGCTCCTTGGTGTAGATCAGGTTCTCTCGGGAGCTGTCGGCGAGCTCGAACTCGTTGGTCATGGTGAGCGCCCGGGTCGGGCAGGCCTCGATGCACAGCCCGCACAGAATGCAGCGTGCGTAGTTGATCTGGTAGACCCTGCCGTACCGCTCGCCCGGCGAGTACCGCTCCTCGTCGGTGTTGTCCGCCCCCTCCACATAGATGGCGTCGGCGGGACAGGCCCAGGCGCACAGCTCGCAGCCCACGCACTTCTCCAGCCCGTCCGGGTGCCGGTTGAGCTGGTGCCGGCCATGGAAGCGGGGCGCCGTCGTCTTCTGCTGCTCCGGATACTGCTCGGTCAGCCGCTTCTTGAACATGGCCTTGAAGGTCACGCCGAAGCCGGCGACCGGGTTCTGGAACGCGCCCTCGGAATCGCGGGATCGCTCAGACACCGTCAGCCTCCTTTCCGTCACGAGAACCGTCACTGTCAGTATTCGCGCCACCACTGACAATCAACTCGCGGTCGGTGCGCGAGCGCCTGCGGGGTACCGGCGGCAACTCCTGCCCGGGCAGGGGAGGCACCGGGAACCCGCCCGCCATCGGATCGAACGCGGCGGTCGCCGCGGCGGCTTCGGCCGCCTCCCGGCCGGACTGGTCCTTCTTGCCCCGGAACAGGTCGGCCAGGAAGGACAGCAGCAGTACGGCGAGTACGGCCGCGCCCACGTACAGCACGATCTGCGAGAAGTCCCGGCCTTCGTTGCGCAGCGCCCGTACGGTCGCGACGAGCATCAGCCAGACCACCGAGACCGGGATCAGCACCTTCCAGCCGAGCTTCATCAACTGGTCGTAGCGCACCCGCGGGAGGGTGCCGCGCAGCCAGATGAAGAAGAACAGCAGCAGCTGCACCTTGATGACGAACCAGAGCATCGGCCACCAGCCGTGGTTCGCGCCCTCCCAGAACGAGCTGATCGGGTAAGGGGCCCGCCATCCGCCGAGGAAGAGGGTCACGGAGACCGCCGAGACGGTGACCATGTTGACGTACTCGGCGAGCATGAACATCGCGAACTTGATGGACGAGTACTCGGTGTTGAAGCCGCCCACGAGGTCGCCTTCGGACTCCGGCATGTCGAACGGCGCCCGGTTGGTCTCACCGATCATCGTCACGATGTAGATGAGGAACGAGACCGGCAGCAGCAGGACGTACCAGCGGTCCGCCTGCGCCTCCACGATGGTCGACGTCGACATCGAACCGGAGTAGAGGAACACGGAGGCGAAGGCCGCGCCCATGGCGATCTCGTAAGAGATCATCTGTGCGCACGAACGCAGGCCGCCGAGCAGCGGATACGTCGAGCCGGATGACCAGCCCGCCAGCACGATGCCGTAGATGCCGACCGAGGCCACCGCGAGGATGTACAGCATCGCGATCGGCAGATCGGTGAGCTGCATCGTGGTGCGCTGACCGAGGATCGAGATCTCGTCGTTCGCCGGGCCGAAGGGGATCACCGCGATCGCCATGAACGCCGGGATGGCGGCGACGATCGGCGCGAGGACGTAGACGACCTTGTCCGCGCGCTTGACGATCAGGTCCTCCTTGAGCATCAGCTTCACACCGTCCGCCAGGGACTGGAGCATGCCCCAGGGGCCGTGCCGGTTGGGCCCGATGCGCAGCTGCATCCAGGCGACGACCTTGCGCTCCCAGACAATGGAGAAGAGGACCGTCAGCATCAGGAACGCGAAGCAGAAGACGGCCTTGATGACGACGAGCCACCAGGGGTCCCGTCCGAACATCGAGAGGTCCTCGGCCGCGAGGAGGGTCGGGTTCACGCACGCACCTCCGGTACGTCGTCGCCTGCGGCGGGGCCGCCATGTGCGTCGCCGGGGCCGATACGGACCAGCCGGCCGGGCACCGCGCCCGTGTCACCGAGCACCCCGCCGCCGGTCGAGTTGAGCGGGAGCCAGACCACCCGGTCGGGCATCGCGGTCACTTGGAGCGGCAGCCGTACGGACCCGGCGGGTCCGGTGACGGACAGCAGATCGCCGTCCTTGACCCCGGTCTCGGCCGCGGTGGCGGCGGAGAGGCGGGCCACGGCGGCGTGCCGGGTGCCCGCCAGTGCCTCGTCGCCCTGCTGGAGCAGACCCTGGTCGAGCAGCATCCGGTGGCCCGCGAGGAGCGCCTCGCCGTCGCCGGGACGGGGCAGCGGCCGGGCCGACTCGACGGGCTCGGATGCCCGGGGGCCGTTCCAGGCGCCGAGCCGGTCCATCTCCCGTCGCACCGACCGCAGATCAGGCAGCCCGAAGTGCACGTCGAGCGCGTCGGCGAGCATATGCAGCACCCTGGTGTCCGTCGGCGGTAGCGCGCGGGCCATCTGGTCGGGCTTGAGCGCCGCCTCGAACGGCCGTGCCCTGCCCTCCCAGTTGAGGAACGTGCCGGACTTCTCGACCACGGCGGCGACCGGGAAGACCACATCGGCCCGCGCGGTCACCTCCGACGGCCGCAGCTCAAGGGAGACCAGGAAGCCCACCGCGTCCAGCGCCTCACGCGCCCGCGCCGGCTCGGGCAGATCAGCCACCTCCACACCAGCGACGACCAGGGCTCCCAGCTCGCCGGTGGCCGCGGCCTCGACGATCTGGCCGGTATCTCGGCCGTAGCGGTGCGGGAGTTCGCGTACGCCCCAGACGGCCGCGGTCTCCTCACGGGCCCGCGGGTCGGTGGCGGGACGGCCGCCGGGCAGCAGCGACGGGATCGCGCCCGCCTCCACGGCGCCGCGCTCACCGGCCCGGCGCGGAATCCACACCAGTTGGGCGCCGGTGGCGGTGGCGGCCCTGAGCGCCGCGGTGAACGCGCCGGGCACCGCTGCCAGCCGCTCCCCCACCACGATCACGGCTCCGGGAGCGCGCAGCGCCTCGGCCGCCGCTGAGCCGTCGGCGTCCAGGCCGGTACCGGACGCCAGGGCGTTCAGCCACTCGGTCTCGGTGCCGGGCGCGGCGGGCAGCAGCACCCCGGACGCCTTCACCAGTCCACGGGTGGCGTGGGATGCGAGGGCGTAGGTGCGCTGGCCGTGCTTACGGGCCGCCTTGCGCAGCCGCAGGAAGACGCCGGGTGCCTCCTCCTCCGACTCGAAGCCCACGAGCAGTACCGCGGGCGCCTTCTCCAGCGAGGCGTAGGTGACTCCCCTGCGGTCCAGGACCAGGTCCCGGCCGCGCCCGGCCACCGACGAGGCCAGGAAGTCGGCCTCTTCGGACGAATGGAGCCGGGCCCGGAAGTCGATGTCGTTGGTGTCCAGGGCGACCCGGGCGAACTTGGCGTACGCGTAGGCGTCCTCGACGGTAAGCCGGCCACCGGTCAGCACGGCGGCCCGGCCGCGTACCGCCGCGAGCCCGGCGGCCGCGGCCTCGAGGGCCTCCGGCCAGCTCGCGGGCTCCAGCTCGCCGGTCTCCTTGCTGCGGACCAGCGGGGTGGTGAGCCGGTCGCGCTGCTGGGCGTAGCGGAAGGCGAAGCGCCCCTTGTCGCAGATCCACTCCTCGTTGACCTCGGGGTCGTCGGCCGCGAGCCGCCGCATGACCTTGCCGCGCCGGTGGTCGGTGCGGGTGGCGCAGCCGCCGGCGCAGTGCTCGCAGACCGACGGCGACGAGACCAGGTCGAAGGGGCGGGCGCGGAACCGGTACGCGGCCGAGGTCAGCGCGCCCACCGGGCAGATCTGGATGGTGTTTCCGGAGAAGTACGACTCGAAGGGGTCGCCTTCGCCGGTGCCGACCTGCTGGAGCGCGCCGCGTTCGAGCAGTTCGATCATCGGGTCGCCGGCGACCTGGTTGGAGAAGCGGGTGCAGCGTGCGCACAGCACACAGCGTTCGCGGTCGAGCAGCACCTGGGTGGAGATGTTGACCGGCTTCTCGTAGGTGCGCTTCCTGCCCTCGAACCTGGACTCGGCCTGCCCGTGGGACATGGCCTGGTTCTGGAGAGGGCACTCACCGCCCTTGTCGCAGACCGGGCAGTCGAGCGGGTGGTTGATCAGCAGCAGCTCCATCACACCCTGCTGCGCCTTCTCGGCGACGGGCGAGGTGAGCTGGGACCTGACGACCATGCCGTCGGTGCAGGTGATGGTGCAGGACGCCATCGGCTTGCGCTGGCCCTCGACCTCCACGATGCACTGCCGGCAGGCGCCGGCCGGGTCGAGCAGCGGGTGGTCGCAGAACCGGGGGATCTCGATCCCGAGCAGTTCGGCGGCGCGGATCACCAGGGTGCCCTTGGGCACGCTGATCTCGACGCCGTCGATGGTCAGGCTGACCAGGTCGTCGGGCGGGGGTGCGGTGTTGCCGCCGCCTGCGGACGCGGCGGACGTGGTGACGGTCATGCGGGCACCTCCAGGTCCCTGTCGGCCCAGGCCGTGGACTTCGCGGGGTCGAAGGGGCAGCCCCTGCCGCGGATGTGCTGCTCGTACTCGCCGCGGAAGTACTGGAGCGACGAGAAGATCGGCGAGGCGGCGCCGTCGCCGAGCGCGCAGAACGACTTTCCGTTGATGTTGTCGGCGATGTCGGCGAGCTTGTCGATGTCGCCCATGGAGCCCTTGCCCACTTCGATGTCCCGCAGCAGCTGGACCAGCCAGTACGTGCCCTCGCGGCACGGTGTGCACTTGCCGCAGGACTCATGGGCGTAGAACTCGGTCCAGCGGGTGACGGCCCGCACGACACAGGTCGTCTCGTCGAAGCACTGGAGTGCCTTGGTGCCGAGCATCGATCCGGCGGCGCCGACACCCTCGTAGTCGAGCGGGACGTCGAGGTGCTCGTCGGTGAACATCGGGGTGGACGAGCCGCCCGGGGTCCAGAACTTCAGCCGGTGGCCGGGGCGCATCCCGCCGCTCATGTCGAGAAGCTGGCGCAGGGTGATGCCGAGCGGCGCCTCGTACTGGCCGGGCGACGCCACATGGCCGCTGAGCGAGTAGAGCGTGAAGCCGGGGGACTTCTCGGTGCCCATCGAGCGGAACCAGTCCTTGCCCCGGTGCAGGATCGCGGGAACCGACGCGATGGACTCGACGTTGTTCACCACGGTGGGGCACGCGTACAGACCGGCGACCGCGGGGAAGGGGGGACGCAGCCGGGGCTGGCCGCGCCTGCCTTCCAGGGAGTCGAGGAGCGCGGTCTCCTCGCCGCAGATGTACGCGCCGGCGCCCGCGTGCACGGTGATGTCGAGGTCGAGCCCGCTGCCCAGGACGTTCCGGCCGGCGTAGCCCGCCTCGTAGGCCTCGCGCACGGCTTCGTGCAGCCTGCGCAGTACGGGGACGACCTCGCCGCGCAGATAGATGAAGGCGTGCGTGGAGCGGATCGCGTAGCAGGCGATCACGATGCCCTCGATGAGGGAGTGCGGGTTGGCGTAGAGCAGCGGGATGTCCTTGCAGGTCCCGGGCTCGGACTCGTCGGCGTTGACCACCAGGTAGTGCGGCTTGCCGTCGCCCTGCGGGATGAACTGCCACTTCATCCCGGTCGGGAAGCCCGCGCCGCCACGGCCGCGCAGACCGGAGTCCTTGATGTACGCGATGACGTCGTCCGGGGTCATCGCGAGGGCCTTGCGCAGCCCCTCGTAGCCGTCGTGGCGCCGGTAGGTGGCCAGGGTCCAGGACTCGGGGTCGTCCCAGAAGGCCGAAAGAACGGGTGCGAGCAGTTTCTCGGGGCTCGTCCCGCCACCGGCCTCAGGACCGTACTCGGTGGACACGGTCATCACTCCCCCTCCTTGGAGTCCCTGGAGTCGTCGGAGTCACTTGAGTCACCGGCGCCCTTGGAGCCCCCGGCGACCGGGCCCGCGGGGTGCGCGGGGTCCGAGGCGGACGTCTGCTGGGGTGCGTCATGCGAGCTGAGGTGCTCGGCGGAGCCGGCGTGCCCGGCGGGCGGCTCGTCCGATGGCGCCGACCCGCGCGGGTGGACCACCCGTGGCCGCACCGCCTCGCCCTTGGCCAGCCGCAGGCCTACCAGGGACGCCGGGCCCGCGGCGCCGCCCGCCTCGACGGCACCGGGGCGCTCGTCGGGGAAGCCGGCCAGGATGCGGGCCGTGTCCTTGAAGGTGCACAGCGGGGCGCCGCGGGTGGGTTCGACGGTCCGCCCGGCCCGCAGGTCGTCCACGAGCCCGCGCGCCGACTCCGGCGTCTGGTTGTCGAAGAACTCCCAGTTGACCATCACCACGGGCGCGAAGTCGCAGGCCGCGTTGCACTCGATGTGCTCAAGGGTGATCTTGCCGTCCTCGGTGGTGCCGCCGTTGCCGACGCCGAGGTGCTCCTTGAGCTCGTCGAAGATGGCGTCGCCGCCCATCACCGCGCACAGCGTGTTGGTGCACACCCCGACCTGGTAGTCGCCGGAGGGTTTGCGCCGGTACATGGTGTAGAAGGTGGCGACGGCGGTGACCTCCGCCGTGGTCAGGTCCAGCAGCTCCGCGCAGAACCGCATCCCGGTGCGGGTGACATGGCCCTCCTCCGACTGCACCAGGTGCAGCAGCGGGAGCAGCGCTGAGCGGCTGTCCGGGTAGCGGCCGATGATCGCCTTGGCGTCGGTCTCGAGCCGGGCCCGTACGTCGGCCGGGTAGTCGGGTGCGGGGAGCTGGGGCATCCCCAGGCTGACGTCTGTCACCGGTCGACACCTCCCATCACGGGGTCGATGGACGCGACGGCGACGATCACGTCGGCCACCTGGCCGCCCTCGCACATCGCCGCCATGGTCTGGAGATTGGTGAACGAGGGGTCCCTGAAGTGGACCCGGTAGGGGCGGGTGCCGCCGTCGGAGACCACATGGACGCCGAGTTCGCCCTTGGGCGACTCGACCGCCGAGTACGCCTGCCCGGCCGGGACCCGGAAACCCTCGGTGACCAGCTTGAAGTGGTGGATCAGGGCCTCCATCGAGGTGCCCATGATCTTCTTGATGTGGTCGAGGGAGTTGCCGAGTCCGTCGGGTCCGAGCGCGAGCTGCGCGGGCCAGGCGATCTTCTTGTCGGCGACCATGACCGGCCCCGGGGCGAGCCGGTCCAGGCACTGCTCGACGATCCGCAGCGACTGGCGCATCTCCTCCAGGCGGATGAGGAAGCGGCCGTACGAGTCGCAGGTCTCGGCCGTCGGCACGTCGAACTCGTAGTTCTCGTAACCGCAGTACGGGTCGGACTTGCGCAGGTCGTGCGGCAGGCCGGTGGCACGCAGGATCGGGCCGGTCGCGCCGAGCGCCATGCAGCCGGTGAGGTCGAGATGGCCGACGCCCTGCATCCGGGCCTTGAAGATCGGGTTCCCGGTCGCGAGCTTGTCGTACTCCGGGAGGTTCTTCTTCATCTTCTTCACGAACTCGCGGATCTGGTCCACGGCGCCCGGGGGCAGGTCCTGGGCCAGTCCGCCGGGGCGGATGTACGCGTGGTTCATCCGCAGGCCGGTGATGAGCTCGTAGATGTCGAGAATGAGTTCACGATCACGGAATCCGTAGATCATGATCGTGGTGGCGCCGAGCTCCATACCGCCGGTGGCGATGCACACCAGGTGGGAGGAGAGCCGGTTGAGCTCCATGAGGAGCACCCGGATGACGGAGGCACGGTCCGGGATCTGGTCCTCGATGCCGAGCAGCTTCTCGACCGCGAGGCAGTACGCCGTTTCGTTGAAGAACGGCGTCAGATAGTCCATGCGCGTGACGAAGGTGGTGCCCTGCGTCCAGGTGCGGTATTCGAGGTTCTTCTCGATACCGGTGTGGAGGTAGCCGATGCCGCAGCGGGCCTCGGTGACGGTCTCGCCGTCGATCTCCAGGATCAGGCGGAGCACTCCGTGGGTGGACGGGTGCTGGGGGCCCATGTTGACGACGATGCGCTCGTCGTCGGCCTTGGCCGCGCTCTGGGCGATCTCGTCCCAGTCGCCACCGGTGACCGTGTAGACGGTCCCTTCGGTGGTCTCGCGTGCCGACGAAAGGGGCGTCCCGGCGGGACCCGGTGAGGGGTGGTGGCCGGGTGACGGGTGGGCGGACGGTGTTGTCACGAGTACGACCTCCGCTGGTCCGGAGCCGGGATCTGGGCGCCCTTGTACTCGACGGGGATGCCGCCGAGTGGGTAGTCCTTGCGCTGCGGGAAGCCCTGCCAGTCGTCCGGCATCATGATCCGGGTGAGGGCCGGGTGGCCGTCGAAGACCAGACCGAAGAAGTCGTAGGTCTCGCGCTCATGCCAGTCGTTGGTCGGATAGACCCCGACGAGCGACGGGATGCGGGGGTCCGCGTCCGGTGCCGTGACCTCCAGCCGGATCAGCCGTCCATGGGTGAGCGAGCGCAGGTGGTAGACGGCGTGCAGCTCGCGGCCCTTGTCGCCCGGGTAGTGCACCCCGCTCACCCCTGTGCACAGCTCGAAGCGCAGCGCCGGGTCGTCGCGCAGGGTCCGTGCGACGCGGACGAGGTGCTCGCGGGCGACATGGAAGGTGAGCTCGTCCCGGTCGATCACGGTCTTCTCGATCGCGTGCTCGGGCAGGAGGTCCTGTTCCTCCAGGGCCCCTTCGAGCTCGTCGGCCACCTCGTCGAACCAACCGCCGTACGGGCGGGTGGCCGCCCCAGGCAGCCGCACGGAGCGTACGAGCCCGCCGTAGCCGGAGGTGTCGCCGCCGCCCCGGGCACCGAACATCCCCTGCTGGACGCGGATCTCCTCACCGTGCTCACCGCGCTGGCCCGGCAGGTTCTGCTCGGAGATCTCCTTCTCCGGGTTGGGCTGGTCGTCGCGCGCCTCGCTCATCGCTGCATCCCCTTGGTCGCTTCTCCGACCGCGCGGCGCAGGCGGGCGGCTTCCGTCGTCACCTGCGGCCCGGCGGCCGCGCGTGCGTCGATCACCGAAGAAGCCCCTTCATCTCGATCGTGGGCAGCGCCTTGAGGGCCGCTTCCTCCGCCTCCCGGGCCGCCTCCTTGGCGTTCACCCCGAGCTTGGAGTTCTGGATCTTGTGGTGGAGCTTGAGGATCGCGTCCATCAGCATCTCCGGCCGCGGAGGGCAGCCGGGCAAATAGATGTCAACCGGCACAATATGATCAACGCCCTGCACAATCGCGTAATTGTTGAACATTCCGCCTGATGATGCGCAAACCCCCATGGAGATCACCCACTTGGGATTGGGCATCTGGTCATAGACCTGACGCAGAACGGGAGCCATCTTCTGACTCACCCGCCCGGCGACGATCATCAGATCCGCCTGCCGCGGAGAGCCGCGGAAGACCTCCATGCCGAAGCGGGCGAGGTCGTACCGCCCGGCGCCGGTCGTCATCATCTCGATGGCGCAGCAGGCGAGGCCGAAGGTGGCGGGGAAGACGGACGCCTTGCGCACCCAGCCCGCGGCCTGTTCGACGGTGGTGAGCAGAAAGCCGCTCGGAAGCTTCTCTTCGAGTCCCATGAGTGTGCCCCTCAGCCCCTCAGTCCCATTCCAGGCCGCCGCGCCGCCAGACGTACGCGTAGGCGACGAAGACGGTGAGCACGAAGAGCAGCATCTCCACGAGCCCGAAGATCCCCAGCGCGTCGAAGCTGACGGCCCAGGGATAGAGGAAGACGATCTCGATATCGAAGATGATGAAGAGCATCGCCGTCAGGTAGTACTTGATCGGGAAGCGGCCCCCTCCGGCCGGCGTCGGCGTGGGCTCGATGCCGCATTCATAGGCTTCGAGCTTCGCGCGGTTGTAGCGCCTCGGGCCGACAAGCGTGGCCATGACCACGGAGAAGATCGCAAAGCCTGCCCCTAGGGCGCCGAGCACAAGGATGGGCGCGTAGGCATTCACGCTCCTCGCTCCTTCCAGTCGTCTTTGACCGTTGGACCGCACCGGGCTCCGCTTGGCCGCCTCGGAAGATCGTGTGTATGTGAGGCAGTTCACAAGCCCGACTGCTCCGCATCCTATGCCCGCCGGTCTGTGATCTGCGACACGGGGTACGACAACGACTTTGTGATCTCCACCACCTGACGAAGGATCATGAACACGGATGAGCGGTGATCTTGCACATCAAGCGCACGAGCGACTACAAGAGGTCACCTTTTGGAGCGTTACCGCTGGTCAGGAGCTCGCTGGCAATACCAGCAGCAGTGCGGGCAGGCAAATTCGCGGGCCACTGGAGTGGGTGATAGAGGGGCCCGTCACTCACGCGGGGGACGAGATGGACAGGGGTGGACGTGTGCACCCGTTCACGAGCACCCGGCCTTCCGGGCGGGAGCGGGCCCGAGGGGGCGGCGGGCGGCACGAAACGGTAATCATCCTGTGACCTGTGCCACTCGCGATCACCCCGGGGAATTCAGGGCTTGGCCATCGGTGTGAAGGGGTGGTAAGCGAGGGGCAATCCGGACCTTTTACTGAAAGCCCATGATCACAGCCCTGATCATGGGCGCCCGTTTTGTCCGTTACGGCGTCAATAAGGGTCTCGCGTAAGCGGATTACGAGATTCCGAACGTAACTGTGGCGCAACACACGTTTCTTGAAGGGAACCGGGCGTGGCTGATACCGGTTGTCCCTATGTCCCACACCGCTCACATACGAAGCCACCGGAAGCCCCGTCCGCAGAGCGCCTCCAAGCTCGCGCTGCGGGCCGGAGTTGCCGGTGGCGTCCTCAGCACCATCGCGGTGGCCGGTAGTGCCGGGCCGGCGAACGCCGAGCCGGTGACCGAGACCATCGAGATGCCCGCACTCACCCTGGAGACCCCGGCGCTCGCCACCGCGATCGCCCGCTCCGCCGAGGCCAGCCAGCTCGCCGCCCTGGACGCAGAGTTGCAGACCCAGGAGAACGCGGCAGCCGTGAAGGCCGCCAAGGCGGCCAAGAAGGCGAAGGCCGAGGCCGTCCGCAAGGCCGAGGCCGAGAAGAAGGCCGAGGAGGCCGCTCGCGCCGAGTCCCGCGCCTCCCGCAGCTCCGAGCGCACCACGCTCTCCGCGTCCGCGTCGAAGAGCGACGTCTCCGCCCCTTCCGGTTCGGTCGGGACGGTCATCTCCTTCCTGAAGGCCCAGCTCGGCGACGCCTACGTCATGGGCGCCACCGGCCCCAACGCCTGGGACTGCTCCAGCCTCGTCCAGGCCGCCTTCCGCCAGGTCGGCGTGGACCTCCCCCGGGTCTCCCAGGACCAGTCGACGGCCGGAACCCAGGTCTCCCTGGACAACCTCCAGGTCGGCGACATCCTCTACTGGGGCGGCGCGGGCTCCGCGTACCACACCGGCGTCTACATCGGCGACGGCCAGTACCTCGACGCCGCAAACCCCGGCAAGGGCGTCGTCATCCAGGACCTCTCCGGCTACCCGGCGAGCGGCGCGGTGCGCGTGCTCTGAGGCTGACTGCCTGACGCTTGGCCGCAAACATGCCGGATCGGACAATCCAGCACATAGCGCAACAGCCGGGGCTGCGACTCCCCTTCAGGGAGCCGTGACCCCGGCTTCGCGCGCCCGCTCCGTCGCGTCGGTCAATCCCTGGCAGCGATTCGGCGAAGCGGATTGAATCACCGCCATCCCACGCAAAGCGGCATCGCGGCTCTTGCGACCCCGCATAAGCGGGGTGGTTCGCACCTATCGGATATCGCGCTGCCGTGGTGCATAGGATCCCCCGCATGGCGCTGCGACCTGTTCACGTGAACATCAAGGCTCTCGATGCTCCGACGATCGGCCTGTTCTGGGCGGAGGCCCTCGGCTGGAGTGCCTACAACCCCGGTGTGACCACATACGTCGGACCCGCCGGCGGCCTCGTCTGGCCGGACCCGGTCGGCGTCGGCGTCAATGTGGTTCCCGTCCCGGAGCCCAAGACGACGGCGAAGAACCGTGTGCACCTCGATCTCGCCACCACCTCTGCGGCCCATCAGGCGGAGTTGGTCGCGCGACTCCGGGCCATCGGCGCCGAGCCGGCCCACGTGGGACAGGGCGAAGTGCCGTGGACAGTCCTCGCCGATCCCGAGGGCAACGAGTTCTGTGTGCTCGAACCACGGGAGATCTACCGGGACACGGGGCCGATCGCCGCGGTGGTGGTCGACTGCGCGGATCCGCGGGCGATGGCACGGTTCTGGGGCGAGGCTTTGGACTGGACCCTGCACGAGGTGGCAGACAATCGTGCGGTGCTGCGCTCCGGGGAGGGTGCCGGCCCGTATCTCGAGTTCCTCCGCACGCCTGACGTGAAGACCGTGCCGGACCGCGTCCATCTCGACCTGCTGCCGTACCCGGGCGACGACAAGGCAGCGGAGGTGGCCCGGCTGCGGGCCCTCGGCGCCACCGACCTCGACCTCGGGCAGGGCGACGTCCCGTGGACGTGCCTGGCCGACCCGGAGGAGCACGAGTTCTGCGTCCTCGCCCCGTCCTGACCCGGGACGAGGCGCCAACCGCCGCAGACGACGGCGATCAGTGCGCGCGGAGGACGGTGCGGAGAGCAGGGCCCGGCTGAAACGCAACGGTCCGGAGTGGACCGTCCGGGCACCGTGACGGCTTTGTCCCGGGTCCGTGACACCGGGCCGTCCCCTGCTGCGCCCGGACGCGGCCGTTGCTACGTTCCCGGTCCGGAGTGGGGGGGGGGGGGGCCCCCCCACGGGGGGGGTGAGAACATTTAAATAACAGCCCACCCCCCCCCCCGGGGATATATAACAAAAAAACCAGCCCCCCAATATAGGATTTG